>DATDIY010000094.1:0-4868 GCA_036520815.1 Acidimicrobiales bacterium | reverse complement strand
CTCCCCGGCGCAGAGCTCGCGGGTCAGGTAGCGACTGACGACCTGCTCGACGTGGGGAGCGATGCGGTCGGGGGTGGGGTAGTGGTCGCCGATGATGCCGTCGACCAGCTCGAACACCCAGGCGTCGGGGTCGAAGCCGGCCTTCATGCCCACGTCGACGCACAGGCGCAGGCTCTCGACACCTCGGTGCTGGCGGTTGTGCTCGACCCAGTGGTCGAAGCGGGCGGCGATGCCTGGCTGCTGGGGACCCTCCGAGAGGCCGGGCTCGTGACCCGAGCGGTACGACTCGTCGAGGGCGAACGCGCCGAGGGCGAAGAACGCCTCGCGCGGGTTGGTGGCGATCCAGTTCGGGTTGCCTCGCCCGGCATCGAGCGGTTGGGGGTGCCGGCCGGCCAGCTCGGCGAGATGGGCCTTGAGCTCAAACGGGCTGAGCTCGGCGAGGTCGGGGCGGGCCCGCAGCTCGAGCGGGCCAAGCGACTCCCCGGAGTCCCCGTGGTCCGTGTCGGTCGTCATGGCAACGCCGTCATCGATGCTCTCCGCTCCCGCCCGCGTGCCGAGGCCCGAAGGCCGCCGTGAGCCTACCGGCCCCGAGCCGAGGTAACGGCTCCTGCTCACCGCTCCGTCACGGCTCGTCGGGATCGGCGAGCCAGCACCGGAGCAGACCCACCCGAGAGAGGAGCGCGCCGCGGAACGAGGAGTCGAGTAGGTCGGGGCTGCCCAGCCAGGGCCGAGCGTTGCGCATGCGAGACGATTCGAGGAAGCCGTCGGGCTGGGTGACGTCGAGCGCTTCGAGCATCGAGTGGGCCCGCCGCCGTGCACCCGATGGAGACCCACCGACGGCGCGAGCGATGTTCCCCGCCGACGGGGTGCGGGAGAGGCGGACGGAGCTGCCCTTCTCGACCGCCCAGCACACGGCCACGGCAATGGACTCCGGCCTGGCCCGGCCGCCGAGGTGGGTCGGCGCGGACCGCGCCAGCCGGCCGACCAGGCGGCGGGCAGCCGTGCGGCGCTCGCGCTCCCGCTCGACGAACCAGCGCGTCTCGTCGTCGGACCAGGTCGAGGGGAGCGGGAGGAAGAGCTCCGACTCGGGATCGAACCAGCGGTCGCAGTGCGACGAGACCAGGACGGCGCGGTCGACCATGGCGGGATCGACCGCCAGGAGGTCGAGTGGCTCATTTGGCAGCGGCTCGGCGTCGAGCGCCGCGAGCAGGTCGTGACCGCCGACCGACGCAGCCCACACGTCGAGCTCGCGCTCCCAACCGGGACGGCGGCTGCTGCGCCGGCGCCCGTGCTCGTCGACGGCGCGGTCCCAGTGGGCCACCCACTTGTCGATCTCGTCGAGGGTCGCCAGCGTGACCACCTCGTCCCGGTACTCGTCGGTGTGGTGGAGGTGGCGCACATAGGCACCGAGCAGGAACGGGAGGCGCCGCCACGCTGCCGTCGGCACCCACGGGTCGTCGGGAGGGTCGCAGTCGAACACCACGTGGAGGCCGTAGGGGCTCACGTAGCCGACCGATCCGGAGCACCTCCCTACGGCCCGCAGGGCATGGGAGAGCACGTGGTCGTCGTGCTCTTGGCGTCGGAAGCCGCCGGCGAGCGACCAGCGGAACGCCTCGAGGGCAGCGGTGACGAGGGCTTCGAGCTCCTCGGGCGAGATCCTCGCGGGCGACGGTCGCGCCTTGCGAAGTTCGGCGAGAGCGTCGTCCGCCGTCGAGGGTGGGGGGACGGCTGTCAGGTGGGCGCGGCTGCGGTACCGGTCGCCGAGAGGTCGGTGGGTGCGTCGTTGCTCGTCCATGGCGGAGGACCCTACGAAGGGGGTCTGACAGCCACGATGCCACTCTTGACACAGTCCAGATCAGGCGTACTCTCGCAGGAGTGACGTCGAGGACGACGGACGAGGCAGCCCAGCTGCTGCGTGAGAAGGGGGTCAGGGTCACCGCCCAGCGGGTGGCGGTCCTCCGGGCGGTCTCAGCCGGACCGCACAGCACCGCTGACGAGCTGGACAAGGTGGTGCGAGGCGAGCTCGGTTCGGTTTCGCGGCAGGCGGTGTACGACGTGCTCGGCACGCTCACCGAGAGCGGCCTGGTGCGGCGCATCCAGCCCGCCGGGTCACCTGCTCGCTACGAGGACCGGGTCGGCGACAACCACCACCACCTCATCTGTCGCTCGTGCGGCCGCACCCTCGACGTCGACTGCGCCGTCGGCGTCACGCCGTGCCTCACGGCATCCGACGACGCCGGCTTCGTGATCGAGGAGGCCGAGGTCATCTACTGGGGTCGATGCCCCGACTGCATCCGCACGCAGGCCTCGACGCCCGGTTGAACCGCACCCGCCACAGATTCCTTCCACCGTTCCTTCTGCCGAAATCCGTCCACCGAATCTCTCTACCGAGCATCCAGCAGCAACCACACCCTCACCACTGAACAGATGGAGGACCGACGTGTCCGAGAGTGAGAACCCAGTCATCTCCGCCCCGGAGCCGGAGCCGCACCGACCCCGGACGAACCAGGACTGGTGGCCGAACCAGCCGGACCTCGCGCCGCTCCGCCAGCACGCGCCCCGATCTGGCCCCTACGGCGCGGACTTCGACTACGCCGCCGAGTTCGAGTCACTCGACGTCGAGGCGTTGAAGCGGGACATCGTCGATGTCATGAGGACGTCGCAGGACTGGTGGCCCGCCGATTACGGCCACTACGGCCCGCTGTTCATCCGGATGACCTGGCATGCCGCCGGCACCTACCGCATCGCCGACGGTCGAGGCGGCGGCGGGGAGGGTGCGCAGCGCTTCGCGCCGCTCAACAGCTGGCCGGACAACGCCAACCTCGACAAGGCCCGCAGGTTGTTGTGGCCAGTGAAGCAGAAGCACGGCAAGAAGATCTCGTGGGCCGACCTCATCGTCTACGCCGGCAACGTCGCGCTCGAGGACATGGGCTTCGACACGTTTGGCTTCGGCTTCGGTCGCCCGGACATCTGGGCGCCCGATGAGGTGTTCTGGGGACCTGAGGACACCTGGCTCGGCGACGAGCGCTACAGCGGCGACCGCGCCCTTTCCGGCCCGCTCGGTGCGGTGCAGATGGGCTTGATCTACGTCAACCCCGAGGGTCCGAACGGCAACCCAGACCCGCTCGCCGCCGCCCGCGACATCCGCGAGACGTTCGCCCGGATGGCGATGGACGACGAGGAGACGGTTGCCCTCATCATCGGCGGTCACTCGTTCGGCAAGTGCCACGGTGCGGGCGATGCCGACCTCGTCGGTCCGGAGCCGGAGGGCTGCCCCATCGAGGCTCAGGGCATCGGGTGGAAGAGCTCGTTCGGTAGCGGGAAGGCCGGCGACGCCATCACCAGCGGCATCGAGGGAGCGTGGACCAACAACCCCATCACCTGGGACAACGGGTTCCTCGACAACCTCTACGGCTACGAGTGGGAACTGACCACCAGTCCGGCCGGAGCCAACCAGTGGAAGCCGAAGGGCGGTGCCGGTGAGGGAACGGTGCCCGACGCCCACGATCCGTCGAAGCACCACGCTCCGATGATGCTCACGACCGACCTGGCCCTGCGCATGGATCCGATCTACGCGCCGATCTCCAAGCGCTTCCACGAGAACCCCGACCAATGTGCCGACGCCTTCGCGCGGGCCTGGTTCAAGCTCCTGCACCGCGACATGGGCCCGTTGTCGCGCTACCTGGGTCCGTACGTGCCCGAGCCCCAGCTGTGGCAGGACCCGGTGCCCGACGTCGATCACGACTTGGTGGGCGATGCCGACATCGCGGCCCTCAAGGACAAGGTCCTGGCGTCGGGCCTGTCGGTCGCGCAGCTCGTGGCCGCCGCCTGGGCATCTGCAGCCACCTTCCGGGGCACCGACAAGCGCGGAGGCGCCAACGGCGCCCGGGTACGCCTCGCGCCCCAGAAGGACTGGGAAGCAAACGATCCGGCGACGCTGGCCGAGACGCTGGCCTCGCTCGAGGGCATCCAGCAGGAGTTCAACGGCTCGCAGTCCGGGGGGACGCGGATCTCCTTGGCCGACCTCATCGTCCTGGGCGGGGCGGCCGCCATCGAGAAGGCAGCCCGTGACGCCGGCCAGCAGGTCACGGTGCCGTTCGCCCCGGGCCGCACCGACGCCTCGCAGGAGCAGACCGACGTCGACACCTTCTCGGTGCTCGAGCCGACGGCCGACGGGTTCCGCAACTACCTGCAGCCAGGCGAGAAGCTCCCGGCGGAGATCCGCCTGATCGACCGGGCCAACCTGTTGGCGCTCACCCCCTCCGAGATGACCGTCCTCGTCGGTGGGATGAGGGCACTCGGCGCCACCCACGGCGGTTCCGCCCTGGGCGTGCTCACCTCCCGGCCGGGGGTGCTCACCAACGACTTCTTCGTGAACCTGCTCGACGGGGGCACGGAGTGGGCTCCGTCGGGCTCCACCGAGAACGTCTACGAAGGGAAGGACCGCTCCAGCGGGGCGGTGAAGTGGACCGCCACGGCGGCGGATCTCGTCTTCGGCTCGAACTCGGAGCTGCGGGCGTTGTCGGAGGTCTACGGCGCCGACAACGCTGACGGGCTGTTCGTCGACCACTTCGTGGCGGCGTGGAACAAGGTGATGGAGCTCGACCGCTTCGATCTCCTCTGAACCGTCCCGGGCTCGCCGCCCGGAGCGAGACGTCGCGTGTCCCGGTCGACGAGGACGCGCTCGACGTCGGCGAAGCGGCTGACCGCGTAGAAGTCCTGATCAGGGTGGTGGTAGAGCGGCGCCTCGTCCCGCAGCCGTTCGTGGATCGGGTGCGGGTTCCGAATGACCGACGGGTCGGACGGGTCGTAGAAGAGCGTGTCGTTGCTGGTCGCAGTCACGTGAGGGGCCCCCGGAGCGTCGATGT
>DATDIY010000093.1:0-3224 GCA_036520815.1 Acidimicrobiales bacterium | reverse complement strand
CCGGCGGCCGGCTCCACTGCCCGTCGGGCCGGTCGTGGATCCGGAGCTCTCCCGTGGTCGGATCGGTCAGGTAGCCGGTGACCAGGCGCGGGCGCTCGTGGTCGGGCACCCAGAACCCGGTGTCGTGCATCCCCAGCGGATCGAGCACCCGCTCGCGCAGGGCGTCGTCGAACGGCTGGCCCGTCGCTCGCGAGATCAGCACGCCGAGCACGTCGGCGCCGGTGTTGTAGGCCCAGCGCTCGCCCGGCTGGTGCAGCAGCGGGAGGGTGCCGAGGCGACGGAGCCACTCGTCGGGCTCGGGGGGAACGTCGGGGGTGGGTGGGCCCTGTCCCAGCTCGAGCTCCACCAGCGCGTCGGCCAGCGGCACCGAGCCGGGCGGGGCCATCACGATGCCGAGGCCCATCGTGAAGGTGAGCAGGTCGCGAACGAGGATCGGCCGCCGGGCGGGAACCGTCCAGCTCAGGGGTGCGTCCTCGTGCTCGAGCACCTGGCGGCCGGCCAGCTCGGGGAGGAGGCGGTCGACGGGTTCCTCGAGGCGGAACAGCCCGTCCTCGACGCAGCTGAGGGCGGCGACCGCGGTGATCGGCTTGGTCATCGACGAGATCCGGAAGACGGCCTCGCGCTCGAGCGGAACGTCGACGCCGAGGGCCGGGTGCCCGACCACACCGACGTGGACCTCGTCGCCGTGGGCCATGAGCCAGACCGCGCCGGGCACCGTTCCCTGCTCGACGTGGCTGGACACGACGCGCTCGACCCGTTCGAGTCCCACCTCGGAGAACGCGCTGTGGCCCATGGTCGGTTCGACCGCCGACCCGACCGGAACTCATCGAGGCCCGTTGGGCGCTCGCGGGGCGCCGCTACCCTCCGCCGAGACGAGTCGGGCCGCCGTCCGCCCGTCGTGCCCCGTCCGCCGGGTCGAGGGAGACCGCCTTGGAGACGACCACGCCTTCTGACGCCGCCCCCGCGCCGTCCACGTCCGATGACGTGATGGCCCAGCTCGAGCCCTTCCGGCGCGAGCTCACCGCCTACTGCTACCGGATGCTCGGTTCCCCGTTCGAGGCCGAGGATGCTGCCCAGGAGGCGCTCACGCGGGCGTGGAAGGGGTTCGATCGCTTCGAGGGTCGGTCGGCCCTGCGGTCGTGGCTCTACCGCATCACCACCAACGTCTGCTTCGACTCGCTCGACAAGCGGCGCAAGCGGGCGCTGCCCATGGACCTGGGCGCGGCCAGCAGCTGGGACGGCCCGCTGGGCGCTGCGCTCCCTGAGTCGGAGTGGGTGCTTCCCACGCCCGACGGCCGCGTGCTCCCACCGTCGGAGGATCCCGCCGAGGCCGCCCTGATGCGGGACTCGATCCGCCTCGCCTTCGTGGCCGCCCTGCAGCACCTGCCGCCGCGCCAGCGCGCCGTTCTGATCCTGCGAGAGGTCCTGCGATGGGAGGCGAGCGAGGTGGCCCGCCTGCTCGACACGACCGTGGCGTCGGTCAACAGCGCGCTGCAGCGGGCCCGCGCCACCATCGACGAGATCGATGCCGACGACGGTGACGTGAACCGGCTCGACGACGCCCACCGCCAGCTCCTCGACCGCTACGAGGACGCCTTCCTGCGTTACGACGTCGATGCCCTCGTCGCCTTGCTGCGCGAGGACGCCACCTTGTCGATGCCGCCGTTCCCGTTCTGGCTCCGCGGCGCCGAGGACGCCGGCCGGTTCTGGGCCTCGCCGGGCCCGTCGGCGTGTCGCGACTCCCGGTTGGTGCGCGTCGACGTCAACGGCTCTCCCGGCTTCGCCCAGTGGAAGCCCAACGCGGAGGGCACCGGCCACGAGGCCTGGGCGGTGCACGTGATGGACGTGGTCGACGGCCGCATCACCCGCATCGACTACTTCCTCGACACGCCCGCCGTGTTCCCGTTGTTCGGACTGCCGCTGGTGTGGCCGGGGGACTGACGCCCGGACAACCCCTCGGAATGACGGAGGTGGTGGCGGGGTTCGACCGGCCATGGGCTACACCGAGGCACCCGATGGCTGGTGGCAGGACTTCGTGGGCGCGATGCCGGCCCGCACGGCGAAGTTGGCGGTCACCAGAGCGGACGGGAGCCCTCACGTGGCGCCGGTGTGGGTCGACCTCGACGGCGACGAGGTGGTCTTCATGACCTCGTCCGACACCATCAAGGGCAAGTCGATCCTGCGTGACGGGCGGGTGAGCCTGTGCTGGGACGACGAGCGCCCGCCGTTCTCGTTCGTGACCGTCGCCGGCACCGCCACCACCTCGACCGATCCCGACGAGCTGCTCGCCTGGGCCGTCCGCATCGGTGGCCGCTACATGGGTGCCGACCGGGCCGAGGAGTACGGCCGTCGCAACGCGGTGCCGCCCGAGATGCTCGTGCGGGTGCGTCCCACGAGGGTCGTCGCCAAGGTCCACGTCGCCGACTGAGGCCGGGCCCCGCGGCCCGGGCCCGCGCAGAGACGCGTCAGGCGGCGGCGAGGGTGAGGGCGAGGGCGGTGCGGCCGAGCTCTTCGGGGCTTTCGCCGACCACGACGCAGTCGTGTCCGTTGACCACGGTGATGATGGCGAGCAGTTCGTCGTCGGGCACCTCGTCCGGCGGCCTGTCGGTCTCGGGACTGTCGGGTTCGAGGGTGAACGGCAGGATCGGTGCGGGCTCCGCGGTGGTGTGGACGGGCAGTCTCTGTTGGTCGCCGGGCCATTGGGGTGGTCGCAGCAGACGTTCGGTGCCGTCGGGGGCGGTGAGGGTGATGGTGCCGTCCGGGTTGATGCGGTCGGTGAACCCCTTGTGGTGTTGGTCGAGGTGCTCACGGGGTGTCTTCAGGTAGCCGGCGTTGACGTCGGTGGTGCCGCCGTCGTCGAACGGTGGGGAGTGGTGGGCGTGGGATCGCCACGGTGACTCGCCCGAGATGCGCGATCCGCCGTCGCGGACGGCCATGGCCCGCTTCTGGGATTCGGTGAACACCCGGATCGAGCGGCCGTGGTCGATGATCCGGTTGCCGGCCCGCAGCAACCGTTCGAGGATCCCGTTCACGGCGACGTGGCGGAGCAGGGTGTCGGTGACCGAGTGGCCGTCCAACGTGCGGGCGGTGCCACCGTTGCCGCCGAAGGCGTCGCAGAACAGGCCGCGCTCCAGCGCCCCCAGCTCGGGCTGCGCGTCGAGGTACTGCTGGAGCTGGTGGGCGGTGTGGACACCGTCGCCGCGCAGGATCGCCCGGAACAGCGC
>DATDIY010000092.1:0-4016 GCA_036520815.1 Acidimicrobiales bacterium | reverse complement strand
GGGCGGCGGCCTACGGCACGTTCCCGGAGCGCGACCCGGAGCCGACGCGGGCCGGTCTGCGTGACGCCGAACGCCGGGCCCATCGGGGCACGGGCTCGGCCGGGCGCCGCGATCGCACCGAGTAGGGTCGGCGCCGGCGCGGGCGAGCGGCCCGCCGCCGGGAGGCACCATGTCGGAACAGGCGAGAGAGCAGACCCGGATCGAGGCGTCGGTCGAGCAGTGCTTCGCCACGCTCGTCGACTTCGAGGCCTATCCGGAGTGGGCCGGAGACCTCAAAGAGGTCCACCTCGTCGAGACCGACGCCGTGGGGCGGGGCACCGTCGTCGAGTTCCGCGCCGCCGCCATGGGGCGCAGTACCACCTACCAGCTCAAGTACGACTACTCCGGCGCCCCGAACCGCCTCTCCTGGGAGCTCGTGAGCGGCGACCTGCAGCGCGAGCTCGACGGCGCCTACGTCCTCGAAGCCGCCGCCGATGACCCGGGCGCCACCGAGGTCGCCTACGAGCTCGCCGTCGACCTCATCATCCCCATCCCCGGGTTCGTGAAGCGCCGGGCCGAGGCCCGCATCATCAAGACGGCGCTCTCGGAGCTGAAGGCCCGGGTCGAGGGCGATCCCCGCCCGATCCACGACGATTGACCCCGCGATGAGGGTCTTGCTGTTCACCGGGAAGGGCGGTGTCGGCAAGACCACCGTCGCCGCCGCCACCGCCACCCGGGCGGCTGCCGCCGGACAGCGGACGCTGTTGGTGTCCACCGACCCGGCCCACAGCCTGGCCGACGTGTTCGAGACGCCTCTCGGCGACGCGCCCACGCCGATCGACGGCGACCTGTGGGGCCAGCAGCTCGACGCCCGCGTCCGGCTCGAGCGCTCGTGGGGTGAGATCCGGGCGTGGCTGCTCGACGTCCTGGCCTGGGCGGGTGTCGAGGGCATCGAGGCCGAGGAGCTCGCCATCGTCCCCGGTCTCGACGAGGTGTTCGCCCTCGCCGACCTGGCCGACCATGCCGAGAGCGGGCGGTGGGACGTCATCGTCGTCGACTGCGCCCCGACCGCCGAGACCCTTCGACTGCTCTCGTTGCCCGACGTGCTCGGCTGGTACGTCGACCGCCTGTTCCCGGTGGGTCGACGGCTGAACAAGGTGGTCGCCCCGGTCCTCAGCCGGGTGACGGCGCTGCCCGTCGCCGGCGATGACGTCTTCTCGGCCGGGCAACGGGTCTTCGACCGACTCGAATCGGTGAAGGCCCTGCTCGGTGACACCGAGACGTCGAGCGTGCGACTCGTGGTGACACCGGAACGGATGGTCGTGGCCGAGGCCCGGCGCACCCACACCTACCTGTCGCTGTTCGGCTACGCGGTCGACGCGGTGGTCGCCAACCGGCTGCTCCCGGACGTCATCGACGACCCCTGGTTCGACTTCTGGAAGGCGTCCCACGCCGAGCAGCTGACCGTCATCGACGAGGGCTTCGCGCCGGTGCCGGTGCTGCGTTCCGAGCTGAAGGCGACCGAGCCGCTCGGGGTCGAGGCCCTGCGCCGCTTCGCCGACGAGCTCTACGGGGAGCTCGACCCGATCGCCGTCCTGCACCACGGTGAACCGTTGCGGGTGGAGAGCCACGAGGGCGGCCGTCGGCTCGTGCAGGCCCTGCCGTTCGGGAGCCGCGACGATCTCACGCTGGCCCGCCGCGACGACGAGTTGATCGTGAGCGTCGGTCCGTACCGTCGGGCGATCGTGCTGCCCGACTCCCTACGCTCGCGAACCGTGGCCGACGCCCGACTGACCGACGGCGAGCTGGTGGTGGAGTTCTCGTGACCGACGCCGATCCCTGCCCGGGGGACGAGCCCGATCCGGCCGACCACGATTCCATCGGGGCGCCCGGAGAGGACCCGATGGCAGAACGGCTCGAACCGCTCCAGGCGGCCGCCCGCCAGCTCATCGCCGCCGCCCGCACCTTCCTCGACGCCGCCGAATCGGTGGTCGACGACCCCGAGGCGGTCACGCAGGTCCTCACCACGGTCGCCGACACCGCCCAGGAGGCGGTCCGGGTCGCCGCCCGCGCCGGTCGACGGGCCGCCCAGGCGGCCTCCCCGGGTGGTACGTCGGGTGGCTCGACGGGTGGCTCGTCGGGCTCGTCGCCCGACGAGGAGGATCCGGGCGACGGACCGGTCCGGAACATCCCGGTGGGCTGATCCGGGATGGGTCAGATGGCCCACAATTCCCTCAACCCCGGGCCTGTGGGCGCCGAGAATTCCTTCATGCGGCTGCTCCAGCTCTCCCTCGAGACCGACGACACCGCGGTGATCGACCTGCACCCGTTGCTCTCGGTGGTGCAGGGCCTGGACGAGCGGATGCGCGAACGCCTCGTGGCCACGGTCGCCGCCGTCGCCGCCGGCACGACGCCCCCCTGCGCGGGCACGGTGGAAGCCCACGGCGTGATGCTGCCGCTCGACGAGGCGAACCTCACCCTGCTCGACACCGGTGGCGACGCCGACCCGGTGGTGCGTCGGACCGATCTGCCCGGCGCGATCCCCGACGGGCCCGAGCCCGGTGACGCCGGCTCGAACGGTGTCGCCGTCGATCCGGTCGCCGCCTTCCTCGAGACCGCCCCCGAAGGCCAGAGCCCCGAGCTCGACGCCGCCCGTCGCCACCATCACCACACCCGTGAGGCCCTGCGCGTCCTGCGAGAGGTGGCCGACGGCAGCGCCCAGTCCCTCGACTCGGCCATCGAGGAGCGCACCCAGGTGGCCCAGGCGCTCGCCGACCTGCAGGACGGCCACGAGCCGGTCGAGGCCAGCGGCCCGGCCGCCGAGCTGATCGTCCTCGAGAACGACCTTGCTGCGGTCGACGCCGGCATCGCCGAGCTGCACGGCCTCAACATCGAGCCGGTCCGGGTGCTGGTCGAAGCCATCGAGACTCCGGCGTCCGCTGACGAGGTCCCGTCACCGCTCGGCCTCGAGCTGGCCGACGAGATCGTCCGGCTGCTCGGTGCCGTCGCCGACCTCGAGCAGCGGATGGAGGCCGAAGGCCGCGGACCCGGCTCCGCCCTCGCCCGTCTCGACGCCGCCCGTGAGGAAGCGCTCCTCGCCGAGGAGTCACTGGCCCGACCGCCCGTGTCGAGCGAGGACGAAGAGACGCTGCGTGCCGCCCACGAAGAGGTGCTGGACGCTGAGCAGCGGGCATCGGGCTTCCGCTCCCGTTCCGGGCAGCGCAAGCTGGCGCAGGCCCTGGTCGTGCAGCAGGAGATCCTGGATCGCGTCGGGTTCCCCACGTGGAGCGCCTACGTCATGGGCGCCACGCTCATGGGTGTCGATCAGCCCGCCAAGGCCCGCCTCCAGAAGGCAGAGGAGGAGCTCGCGGCAGCCGAGCAGGCGTGGATCGAGATCTCCGCCCAGCTCGAGTCCGACCCCGATCACCACGCGCTGCTCGACCAGGTCGAGGACGTGGAGGTCCGCGCCATCGGGCTGCTGCTCCAGCGGGGCGCCCGCGTTCCCGACGAGCGCGCCGACCTCGAACGGGCGCTGCGGGACCTGCGGCAGCCGGCCGAGGACACCGAGACGCACGAACTGGTGGCGACGCTCTCGTACCAGCTGAACAGCCTCGGCCTCCACATCGACCCGGCCGAGCCGGCACGGGTGATGACCGCGGCGCACGCCCTGCTCGAGGAGTTCTCCTTCGTTCCCGAGCGGCTCGAGGAGCTGACCAACGACCGACGTCGCCTGGAGACCCGTGTGGCCGAGGCCCGGTCCCGCGCCGAGGCGGCGGCCTGGGAGGCCCTGGAAGCCGCCGTGGACCGTCCCGCCTCGGAACGGGTTGCCGAGCTCGAGCTGGCCCTGTCCGACGCCATCACGCGCGAGGAGGCGCTGGCCGAGCAGCTCGACGCCCGCGAGTCGCTGGTCGAAGCGGCCTCCCTCGCCGAGCAGGCGTCGGCCCGGCGGGCGCGCGCCGCCGCCGAGGTCGTCCTCGCCGGGAGCGCCGTTGCCGACGTCGCGGTCGACCCGGGCGTCCTGTGGGCCGAGCGCGACG
>DATDIY010000091.1:0-4146 GCA_036520815.1 Acidimicrobiales bacterium | reverse complement strand
CGCCCGGACGTGGTCGATGCCGAGCAGTTCGTCGACGGTGGTGCTGCGGCGGAGCGGCAGGTCCTGGGGGAGGTGGGCGACCGAGCCCTGGACGCGCACCGAGCCGCCGGTGGGGGAGAGCTCGCCGGCGAGCAGGCCCAGCAGGGTCGACTTGCCGCTGCCGTTGGCACCGACGAGGCCGGTCCGGCCCGGTCCGACGGCGAGGTCGACGTGGTCGAGCACGACGGTGCCATCGGGCCAGGCGAACGACAGATCGACGCAGGTGATGGAGGCGGGCATGCAGGGACCTCCGCTCGCCGGACCGGGGTCACGGTAGGCGGGTGCCGTCGGGAAACGCCCGGGATTTGGGCAGCGTCGAGCCGTAGGCTCCGCCCATGGCGGATCACGGTGAGGTGGCGCTGCGGATGCTCGATCCGCAGTGGACGACCCTCCACGGCACGGTGCGGGCGTGGCTCCACCACGGCCGCATCCGACGGCGCCTGGCGGAGCGCGCCGAGGAGATGGGTGGGGCTGCCGCGGTGATCGGCGTCGTCGCCAGCTCGGCACGCGGCGGTCCGATGCCGGCGGAGGAGACCGAGACCGTGACCCGGTTCTGGATCGAGCGGGACGGGCGTTCCCGTTATGAGTTCCTCGCGCCGGACGGTCGGGTGGAGCGCACCGCGATCGACGACGGTCGGAGCAGCCTCGTCGTCCCCGAGCACGGGCAGATCCTGCGGACCGAACGGGGCCAGAGCTCCTCTGGGCACGTGTGGATCGGGGATCCGCGTGTCCTCGTCGGCAACGTCCGCCTGCGGTTCGGCCACGACGAGTCGGTGGCCGGGCGCGCGGCAGTGAGGGTCGAGACGGTGCCGGTGGCAGGGGAGCGGGAGATGTTCCCCCGCCACCTGCCCCTGGAGCGGGGGATCATCTCCGGGGCGGGCGGGTACGCCATCGTCGACGTCGGCTCGGGGCTGCTGCTGCGGTACGAGGTCCGGGACACGGAAGGCCGGCCGATCTCGCGCCACGAGTTCGTGACGATCGAGGTCGACGAGCCGATGCCGGAGGAGACGTTCACCTACGAGATCCCGCCCGAGCGCATGGAGCGGACGCCCACGGACATCCAGTTGGAGATGCTGGAGCGAGCAGGCGTCGACGTGAGCGAGTTCGATCGCACCGACGTGGAGCGGGTGCGCCGAGCGATGGACGAGCACTTCCGGTCCATCCGTGACGAGGAGCCGGTCGGTCGGATGACGCGTCGGGGCCGGAGGCCGCTGGCGGAGACGGTGGCGCCCCTCGGACCGCCGCCGGACGACGAATCGGCCGCTCGGGAGCAGATCGCGGCGGCGGTGACGGCGCTCGCCCCGGACGGTCGGCCGAAGGAGGGACGGATCGAGCGCGGTGAAGTGCTCGATCGGTCGGGCCCGGAGCCGGTCCATCCGGTGGCTCGGGGCAGAACGGTCACCGCCGAGCTGCGTGATCTCGTGTTCCTCCGCGAGGACGAAGCGCTCATCGAGTTCGAGATTCGCGTGTCCGGTGGCCCGAACCCGACCTTCCCGGGGCGCGCCGTGCGGCGCTCGGGCCGCTGGTTGGTGAGCTACGAGACCGCGGCGCACCTGAGGGAGATGGGCGGGAACCCCGCGCCGTCTCTGCTCGATCCACCGCCCGACGACGGGCCTGCAGAGTGAGCGTGGTCGGGGACCTGACCGAGGGGCCCTTGACCTGACGTTGGGTTGAGGTCGTACGGTCGATCCATGAGAGGAACGACCGTCACCCCGAAGTCGGCTCCTGCGCGACGAGGGCCGAGCGCCGGGCTCCTCGACGTCCTCGACCGGCAGGTCCAGTTCGACGCCCGCACCCGGCAGGGCCTCAGCAACCACCTCCCCATGGAGCTGATCGCCCTCGACGCGCTGGGCGCGTCCCCGGCTCGCCTGGAGGAGATGCTCGGACGGTGGGCCCACACGATGCTGCAGCCCCGGGCCGACCCGTCGAACTTCCACGCCTTCCTGGTCGACCTGCGCCTCGACGGGATCGACGCCACCGTGGCGCGGCAGATGGTCCGCCTGGCGGAGTCGCCCGGCAGCGAGTGGTTCCACTCCATGATCCGGCTCGCCTACGCCCTCGAGGCTCGGCACGTGGCCCAGATCGCCTCGGCCCTCGCCGACTGGACCGCCTACGAGCGCGTGCTCCCCGGCGAACCGCCGGCCGGCGGCACCACGCCGGCCCTCGAGGTGCTGCGCAGGCTCCACGGCGTCCCACTCGACGAGCCCCGCAGCCACGCTGATCTGGGAGCCGTCACGGAGCAGGAGGGCTTCGCCGAGGCGATCGCGGAAGCCGTGGTGGACGAGACGCTCTCCGATCTCGCCCTGGCCGCCGCTGCGGTCCACGTCGCCCAGGACGACATCGCCTCGTTGCACCTCGTGACCGGCGTGCAGGCTGCCCGAGCCCTGGCGCCCCTCGTCGACGACGCCACCCGGGCCCGGTTCGCTCGACGGATGGTGCAGGCGGTCGCCGCCGGCTACGTGGGGGCCGGAGCCCCCGAGTTGCCGACCGACGCCGAGCTCGACGTCATCCGGGTCCGGGCCCTCCCACCGTGGGACGTGGTGCGGGCCGCCGCCGTCGCCTCACCGGACGTCCACGTGACCAAGCTCGTCCACTCGTGTCGGATCGAGCGGGCCGCCACGGACGATCCGCTCTACGACTGGCTGGCGGCCCGCCAGGTCGACCTCCTCGGCTGAACGGGGTTCAGGGGCGACCGGCCTGCACCAGCAGGGCGGCGAACTGGGTGGCCATCTCGGGCATGGAGGGTCCGTCGGGGTCGACGGTGACCTGGAGCACGAGGCCGTGGGCGACGGCGACGAGCAGGCCGGCCATCGCCGGCGGGTCGACCCAGTCGGGCACGTGGCCGTCGGCGTGCAGCTGGGTGACCTGATCGGCGAGCTCGGTGCGCAGGTCGTCCCAGAGCTCGACCACCGCCTCGCGCAGGCGGGGGAGCCGGTTGGCCTGGACCAACGCCTCGAGCAGGGCCGGCGCCTCGGCCCGCCGGGCCTCGAAGCCGGCGGTCAGCACCTGCACCGCGGTCAGCAGCCGCGCCGCCGGGTCACCGTCGCCCCGCAGCTCGACCAGAGCCGGATCGACCCACTCGCGGACGCTCTCGACCAGGGCCCGCGCCACCAGCTCGTCCTTGGATCCGTAGTGGTAGGTGATGGCCTGCAGGTTCGTGCCGGCGGCGGCAGCGATCTCCCGGGAGGTGGTGCCGGCGACGCCCCGTTCGACGATGCAGCGGCGGGTGGCCTCGAGGAGCCGCGTGGTGGTCGCGGCGGAGCCCGTCGGGGACGCTGGAGGAGGACCATTCATACGACCGTATGATAGCCGGGATGAGCTCCCCCCGGCGGACCGAGCGACCGATCCTCCCCTCGCAGCTGGGCGCACCCCGCATCGTCGCCATCGTGCTGCTCACCCTCATGGCGATCGGGATCGGGGCGCTCCGCTACGTGGCGACGGGCGATGACCTCTACCTCACCGAAGCGGAACGGGTCGCCGGGTCGCTCGCCTTCCAGGCCATCGTCCTGGCACCGGCCCTGCTGGCGCTGGCGTCGACCCGACGACGGGCGATCCTGCTCCTGCCCGCCGCCGCCGTGCTCACCCCGGTCTCGATGCTGTCGTTCGCCGGCGTGCTCCTGCCGGTGCTGATCCCCGCGGTGCTGCTCCTCGTGGCGTTGGCGACGCGATGGGACGGACTCCCGTGCGGCGTACCCCGAGGCCTGAGCGCGGTCACTGTGGTCGTGTGGCTGCTCGGTGCCGCGGTGGCGGCGATGCTCGTCCACGACGATCCCCGGGACTACGCCAGCCCTGACGGCCGAAGCAGCGCGGGGACATCGGACGTCATCACCGTCGCCGAAGCATCCATCTCCATGGGCCTGGTCGCCCTGGCGATCGGCCTGGGTTGGCTGCTGGCCACACCTCGTCGACGAGCCTGACGGGGTCGCTCGGCCCTCGCTCGACAGCATGCTCCGATTCTTCGGATTTCTTCGATTCTCTGTTGCGCGCGGGTGTTCGATGGGGCATACTGGTGTTCTTCCCCTTCGATGCCACCGCTGCTCGATGTTCGTGAGCGCCGGGTGGTGTCCTTCGTTCGGTTTCCGGTGCGAGGTCCGAGATGGGTCACGG
>DATDIY010000090.1:0-9619 GCA_036520815.1 Acidimicrobiales bacterium | reverse complement strand
GAGAGAGACGGCGGCGTCGGGCACCATCACGTCGTCCATGCGCACCGTGTCCGAGCCGGTCGCCCGCATGCCGAGCGTGTCCCACGTGCGCTCGATCGACACGCCTTCCGCGCCCACCGGAACGCTGAAGTGGATGACCTGTGGGCCGTCGGGGGCGTCGTCCCACCTCGCGCTGCCCACCACGATGTCGCCGGCGCCACAGCCGCTGACGGGCGTCTTCACCGCGGTGACGCGATAGCCGCCGTCGACCCGTCGCACCGTGCCGTTCGACGGGGCCCAGTCCGAGGCACCGGTGCTGAGCAGCACGGCCCGGTCGTCGACCACCTTGCGGAAGACCCGCTCGGCGTCCATCCCCTGATGGTGACGCCACACCTGGGTGGCGACGAGGTGGGTGTGCATCGAGAGGGCCACCGCGGTCGCCGGGTCGTGACGGCCCAGCTCGCGCAGCGCGGCGGCCACAGTCGCGTGGGCGGCGCCACCTCCGCCGAACTCCTCGGGGACGAGGGCGGCGGTCAGGCCGCTGGCGCGGAAGTCGTCGAAGGCCTCGACGCAGAGCTCGCCGTCGCGGTCGCGCTGAGCGACGCCGGAGGTGAGCCCCGCTCCGATGCGGCCGGCCACCGCCACCCAGTCGATCTCGGTGTCGCTGACGGCCAGGGCGGACGCGGATTCGATGACGTGGGGTGCGGATGCGGTGTCAGAGGTCATGGGAGCGACGGTACGGACGCGTCCGATCGCCGGATAGTGAAGAATCTGAACCGGGTCGGCAGGCGGGCCCGCCCTGGCGTCGCCGGAGGTGGACGATGGACGAGGAACGACAGTCCTACGGGCAGTACTGCCCGATCTCCCGGGCTCTCGACGTGGTCGGAGAGCGCTGGTCGCTGCTGATCCTGCGCGACCTGATCCTCGGCACCACCCGGTTCAACGACCTCTCACGTGGCCTGCCCCGGCTCTCGCGGGCGCTGCTGGCCAAGCGGCTCCGCCAGTTCGAGCGCAGCGGGCTCGTCGAACGGGTCGAGACCGAGTACCTCCTCACCGACGCCGGCCGGGAGCTCGAATCGGTGGTGCTCGCCCTCGGCCAATGGGGCGCACGGTGGACGTTCGGGCGACCTGATCCCGACGAGCTCGACCCGGAGCTGCTCGCCTGGTGGATGCACGAGGGCCTCGACACCTCGTGCTTCCCGGGGAAACGTCACGTCCTACACCTCCGCTTCACCGACGACCCCACCCCGTTCTGGTTCGTGATCGAGGACGGCGTGCCCTCGGTCTGCTCGACCGATCCCGGCTACGAGGTCGACGTCACCATCCGCGCCGACATCGCCTCGCTCTACGAGGTCTGGCTGGGTGAGCTGCCCGTGTCCGACGCCCTCACGTCCGGGCGCCTCGCCTTCGACGGACCCGGCGCCCTGGTCCGGGAGATGCCCGGGGTGCTGCGCCGCAGCATGATCGCCCCGTTCGTCGAGGCCACGGGGGCGGACGCCATCCGACCCCCCGTCCACTAGGTCGTTGGGCCCAGACGGCGCCCCTCACATGAGTCATTCGGCCCTGTCGTCACCACCCTGGGTGGTCTTAGCATGACCGTGTGGATGCGCGGGCGGCATCGGCGGACGCGGCGGCGTCCCCGAGCGAGGTGGACGGTCCGATGGGCGACCGGCCCATGACCTCGCGCGCTCCGCACCGCATCGAGCGGGAGGTCCGCCGCCTCCACACCGTCAGCCGGGCCATGCGCGTCCTGCTTCGCGCCACCGACGACGACGACCTCCTGCGCGACATCTGCGACACCCTCGTCGAGGACGACGACTACGCGCTGGCATGGGTCGCACGCATCGGGGTCGACGCCCACGACCCGGGCGCTGACGCCCCCGTGCGCGTCCTTGCCCGAGCCGGTGCCACCGACCATCTCGACCACGAGATGCTCCGCTCGGAGCACGACGGCGGACTCGGTCACGGACTCGGCGACAGCCCCACCGACCGGTGCCTCCACACCGGCGCCGTGCACCTCGTCGACGACGATGACGGCCTCGACGACGCCCACCCCCTTGGTGTCTCCGACGCCTGGCGGGAACGGGCGCAGTCGTTCGGGATCCACTCCACCGTGGCCGTGCCGTTCCAGCTGCGCGACGGGGTGGCGGCGGCGCTGACCGTCTGCTCCCACGCCGAGGGCACCTTCGACCCCGCCACCGTCGAGCTCCTGGTCGACCTCGGCCGGGACCTCGAGCTCGGGCTCGCCCACCTGCGCACCACCGATGACCTGGCCGCCAGCGAGGAGCGGTTCCGGCTGCTCGCCGAGAACACCGGGGACGTGGTCCTGCTCTCCCGCGACGGCGTGATCGAGTGGATCAGCCCGTCCGTGCGAAGCGTGCTCGGCTGGTCGCCCGAGGAGATGATCGGCAAGAAGCTCGAGCAACTCGTCCACCCCGACGAGATCCCGACGCTCGACCGGGCCCGCGTCGAGGTGCGACGCGGCGTGCCCAACACCTACCGCACCCGGGTCCGATGCCAGGACGGCTCCTGGGTGTGGGTCGACACCCGTACCCGCCCGCTGTTCGACGTGCAGGGCCGGCCCGAGGGGTCGGTGATCTCGACCATGTGGGACACGACCGCCGCCGTCGCCGCCCAGGCCGCCCTCGAGCACGCCGCCAGCCACGACTCGCTCACCGGCCTGGCCAACCGCTCGCTCGTGCTCGACGAGCTCGATCGGGCCCTCGCCTCCAGCCGCCGCACCGGCCTGCGCACCGCCGTGCTGCTCGTCGACCTCGACCACTTCAAGTACGTGAACGACTCGCTCGGCCATGCCGTGGGCGACGCGCTGCTCTGCTCGGCGGCCGAGCGGATGGTGGCGGCCGTGCGCGACGAGGACCTCGTGGCCCGCCACGGCGGCGACGAGTTCGTCGTCGTCATGCGCGACCTCGACAACCCGGAGGAGGCCATCCGCATCGCGGACCGCCTGACCGCCGCCTTCCGGTCCCCGATCACGGTGGGCGACGCCGAGCTCTACACGACGGCCAGCATCGGCGCGGCCGTCTCCAGCGGTGGCGACCAGGACGCCATCGACCTGCTGCGCGAAGCCGACATCGCCATGTACCGGGCCAAGGACGAGGGCCGGGACCGCTGGGCGCTGTTCAACGAGGACCTGCGCGACTCGGTCGACGAGCGGCTGCGGATCGCCAACGAGTTGCGCGCCGCCGTCGACCACCGCGAGCTCGAGGTGTGGTTCCAGCCCGAGGTGTCCCTGCTCAGCGGCGAGCTGCGAGCGGTGGAGGCGCTGCTGCGCTGGCGCCACCCGAGCGGCGAGATCTACCCGGCCGCCCTGTTCATCGAGACCGCCGAAGAGACCGGCATGATCCTCGACGTCGGTCGCTGGGTGCTCCGCCGGGCGTGCCGCGAGGCGGCCCGGTGGCTGGAACGCCACCCCGAGCACCCGTTGATCGTGCGGGTGAACCTCTCGTCGCTGCAGCTGTCCGAGGCCGGCCTGCTCGAAGACGTCGACGACGCCCTCGTCTCGGCCGGACTCACCGCCGACCGGCTCTGCGTCGAGGTGACCGAGACGGCCATGCTCCACGAGACGAGCACGGTGCGCACCAACATGGCGGGCCTGCACCGACGTGGGGTCCGGGTGGCCATCGACGACTTCGGCACCGGGTACGCCTCGTTGACCTACCTGCGCCGCTACCCCATCGACGTCGTCAAGCTCGACCGCACGTTCGTCACCAACCTCACCACCCGACCCCAGGACGAGTACATCGCCGCCGGCATCATCGAGATGGCCGCCCGGCTCGGGATCAGCGTCACCGCCGAGGGCGTCGAGCACGGCGAGCAGGCCGACCTGCTGCGCACGCTCGGCTGCACCGGCGCCCAGGGGTTCCTCTACTCCCCTGCTGTCCCCGCCGACCAGGTGCTCGAGATGCTCGACGCCGAGCGCGCCTTCGGCTGAGTCTCGCCGCGGCCCGGGATCGGCCGCTCCGTAGGATCGACGCCATGGCCGATCGCTACAGCCACGGGCACCACGAGTCGGTCCTGCGCAGCCACCGCTGGCGCACGGCCGAGAACTCGGCCGGCTATCTGCTCCCCCACCTCGTGGCGGGGCAGCGACTGCTCGACGTGGGGTGTGGCCCGGGGACCATCACCCTCGACCTCGCCCGGCGCGTCACCCCCGGCGCGGTCCTGGGGCTCGACACCGCCGCCGACGTCGTGGCCGTCGCCGAGGCGGCCCGGATCGAACAGGGCGTCGACGGTGTGGCGTTCGCCGTCGGTGACGTCTACGCCCTCGATGCCGACGACGGATCGTTCGACGTCGTCCACGCCCACCAGGTGCTCCAGCACCTCTCCGATCCTCGCTCGGCGCTGGCCGAGATGCGCCGGGTGCTCGCTCCCGAGGGCCTGCTCGCCGTGCGCGACAGTGACTACGCCGCCTTCGTCTGGGCGCCCGAGGACCCGCTGCTCGACGGGTGGCTGGCGCTCTACCACGAGGTCGTCCGCCGCAACGGGGCCGAGGCCGATGCCGGCCGGTTCCTCAAGGGGTGGGTGCTCGACGCCGGCTTCACCGACGTGCAGGTGAGCAGCTCCACCTGGACCTTCTCCGACGCCGACGACCGAGCCTGGTGGGGCGGCCTGTGGGCTGACCGGGTGCAGCAGAGCTCCTTCGCCACCCAGTCCCTCGAGTACGGGCTGGCCACCACCGCCGAGCTGTCGGCCATGGCCGACGCCTTCCGGCGATGGGCCGACCGCGACGACGGCGTGTTCGTCGTGCTGCACGGCGAGGTGCTGGCCCGACGCTGAGCCGGCGTCAACCGCCCAGCGTGCCCGCCACCGCGTCCTGGATCCGACGCACACGCGAACGCCACCGCACGTCGAACCGGGCGTCGCGTTCCGCGGCTGCCAACGCCTTGGGGCTCCCCTCCGGATAGCGCCGGTGCGCCCACGGCGAGCTCGGCCGAGCCAGGCGGACGGCACCCACCCAGGCCACGAAGGGCACCACGAAGCCGACGATCCCGCTGCCGAGCTTGCCCTTGGCGAAGGTGACCCCGACGCAGAAGAGGTTGACGAGGATCACCACGAGGAGCGCGACCCGGTCTGCGGTGTTGCCGGTGCCGGTGCCGCTGTCGAGATCGAGGGGGATGGCGCCGAGCAGCACGAGCACCAGCACGCCGGCGGTGAGGAACACGGCGTCGACCGAGGTGCGCCCCTCCGCCGACCAGTAGACGTCATCGAGGTGCAGGATCAGGGCGAACTCGTCGAGCACGAGGGCCAGGCCGGCGCCGAATGCCACACCGGCGACGGCCTCCCACGCCTGGACCTGGGCGCCGAGCGCAGCCAGGCCGCCCACGGCCATGAGGATGACGCCGGGGACGGCATGGTGGACGTGGACCCCGCCGACCACGTTGTTGCTCAGGCGGCTCTTCCCGGCCCGGATGGATCGCACGATGATGCGGGTGACGGCGAAGGTGACGAGGAACGACAGCGTGCACAGCAGCAGCGCCAGCTTGCCGCCGTCGATGATCTCGTCCTGCCACCAGTCGGCCACGTGTCTCCCGTCCCGGGTCGAGCGGCCGCACCATAGACCCCACCCGCGCGCCGCGATCGTAGAGTCGAGCTCCATGCGTCGATCCACCCTCCTCCTCCCTGCCATCCCGTTCGTGCTGTTCGCGGCGGCCTGCAGCTCCGATTCGGACGACTCCTCGTCGACCACCACTGGCGTCACCTCGCCCAGCTCGTCGACGACCGCGCCGACCACGTCGACCACCGGCGGCGGATCGAGCACCACGACGGGGACGCCGATCTGCGCCACCAGCCAGCTGCAGGCCGAGCTCGGCCCGTCGAACGTCGGGGCCGGCCAGAGCTACGCGCCGCTGATCCTGCGCAACACCAGCTCGTCGACCTGCCTCGTGCAGGGCTTCCCCGGGGTGTCGGTGCTCGACGGCTCCGGCAACCAGATCGGTCAGCCCGCCACCCGCGACGGCAGCGAGGGCGGCGAGGTCCTCCTCCAGGCCGGCGGGGTGGCCAGCGCCACGCTGCACACGACGAACGAGGGCATCGGGCCGAGCTGCGAGCCGACCTCAGCCCAGATGAAGGTGTTCCCGCCCGACCAGACCGCGGAGCTGACCTTCTCGGCCGAGTACACGGTGTGCGGCGGGTTCACCGTCACCACCCTCGTGCCCGGGGACCAGGGCACCGCCTGATCCAGCGGTTCCAGTGCGGAATCAGTCGTCGGCCGTGGCCGGGCCGGCGACCCGCTCGGGCAGCAGCATCAGCGCCCCGCCCAGGAAGCACAACGCCCCGACGAACGTGCCCAGGTTGGCGAGCGCCGAGCTGAGCAGCTCACCCGACTCCGGCACCACGTAGGCCGCCACTGCCGACACCCCGAAGGCGATGGAGCCCACCATGTTGGCGGCGGCGATCCGCCAGCCCATCGAGCGGGGTCGCCAGCTCCACCAGGCATGACCGGCTTCGGCCCACGCCAGCGCGCTCGCCACGAGGAAGCAGACCGATCCCAACAGGTCGGGCATCCACACCCGGTGGTCGATCTGGGTGGTGTCGAACCCCTCCCGGATGGCGGCGAAGGTCGACACGTTGAACAACACGGTGCCGACCAGTTGCACCGCAGTCGAGCACCAGTCGATGCGCCACGGCGCCCAGGCCAACACCCGCCACGTCGTCGTACGACCCTCGCTCTCGCTCTCGGGCCGGCGAGCCGCAGCGGCAGCCTCCAGGTACTGCAGCAGGGCGGCCGACGTGAAGAAGATCGATCCAACGAAGTAGGTGATGTCGTCGGCCCGCTCGCCGACGGCGAGGGCGTACGGCGGGAACGAGCCCAGGGCGAAGCACAGCGATCCGACGGCGAACAGCACGCCGATCCACCATCCCCGGGCCCCGGGCGCCCACCACGTCGAACCGTCGCCGTCGACGACGCCCCGCTTGCGGTGGCTGCGCGACGTCCAGTGGGCGACGCTGCCGTCCGGACGCCGGAACCGCTCGGCGGTGACGAAGGGCCACGGCCCGGACGTCGCTTCCCGCACCCAGCCCTCGGGGAGCTCGATCCAGCCTCGTCGGCGATGCACCGGCGCACTCTAGGGTCCGCCTGACCGCGTCGACCGAGCCCCTACTCGGGCGGTGAGGCGCCCATCTCCATCAGCGCATCCTCCACGGCCAGGTCGGCCGAGCGACGGTCGACGGGCTGGGGCTTCTCCGCGGGCGACATGGCCAGCCCCCAGGCTCCGGCCCCGAAGCAGGCGACCGCTCCGATCACCACCCCCCACCGGGCGCCGAAGGACTCGCAGAACCAACCGAGGATCGGGCCCCCGATCGGAGTGGAACCGAGGAAGACCATCCCCTGCAGAGCGAGCACCCGGCCGCGCATCTGGGGGTCGGAGCGCATCTGGACGATGGCGCTGGAGGAGGTGAGGAAGGCGATGCTGCCGAAGCCCAGGGCGACGCCGACCACGCCGGCCACGAACAGGTTCGGGACGACGGCGAGCGCCAACATCGGAGCGCCGAACCCGAACGCCGTCAGCGCCACGATCCGAACGCTGATGGTGCGGCGGCGAGCGATGACGAGCGCCCCGACCAGTGAACCGATGCTGAGGATGGAGAACAGCACGGTGAAGGCGGCGTTGGAGCCGCCGAGGTCCTCGGTGACGAAGAGCGGCAGGACGACCTGGAAGTTGAAGGCGAACACCCCGATGATCGCCATCATCACCATCGGCACCCACAGGTCGCGCACGCTGCGGATGTAGCGGAAGCCTTCGCGGACCTGCCCCTTCGCCCGTGGGGTGACGGGCGCAGGGTGCAGCTCGGCGCTGCGCATCATGGCCAGGGCGGCGAGCACGGTGATGTACGAGAGCCCGTCCACCAGGAACGCCCAGCCGAACCCGACGGTCGTGACCAGCAGGCCGGCGAGGGCGGGGCCGACGATGCGCGACGACGTCATGAGCGCCGAGTTGAGGCTCACGGCGTTGTTCATGTCCTCCATCGGCACCATCTCCACGACGAACGCCCGACGGGCGGGGTTGTCGAAGGCGACGGTGAAGCCGCCGACGAGCGAGACGGCGAAGACGGCGGCGAGGGGCGGGTCGCCGGCGAAGGCCAGCGCCGCCAGGGCGAAGGACTGCAGCATGGCGATGACCTGCACGATGAAGAGCAGGCGCCGCTTGTCGGACCGGTCGGCCACCAGCCCGCCCCACGGGCCGAGGAACAGCAAAGGGCCGAACTGGGCGGCGGCGAGAAGACCGAGGTCGAGCCCGCTGCCCGTGAGCTGCAGCACCAGGAGGGTCTGGGCCACCATCGTCAGCCAGTTGCCGACCTGGGACACCAGCTGGCCGGCGAAGAAGAGCCGGAAGTTGCGGATGTGCAGTGAGCGGAAGGTCTCCCCGGAGAGGCGCCTCAGGCGCCCCGCCTCAGGCTGCGTCGGTCGCTCCTGCGTCGGTCGCGGCGGTCGTCGCCCTGCGGGCCCGACCCCGCTGCACGGCGGCGAAGGCGTTGGCCAGGTTCCGGATCTGGGTGCGCGACAGGTGGTCCATGAAGTGGCGGCGGACGCTCTCGACGTGATCCGGGGCGGCGGCCTCGAGCAGGGCCTTCCCCTTCGGCGTGAGCACGGCGAGCATGACCCGCCGGTCGTCGGTCGAGGGCTCGCGAGCGACCAGGCCGTGGGCGACCATGCCGTCGAGGCGACGGGTGATCCCCGACGGCGAGAGATGGAGACGGGTGGCGAGATCGCACATGCGAAGGCGCTCCCCGGGCACCTCCGAGAGGTTCACCAGGACGGCGTAGTCACCGTCGTTGATCCCGTGCTGGTCGAGCAGATCGGCCGCCAACGAGGCCTTGACGTCCTCGTAGGCCTCGATCATCCCCCGCCAGGCCGCCATCTCCTCGTCGTCCAGCCAACGCGCCATGGACTCGATCCTACCGGGGTAGATAGGGACGACAAACGTTGTGATCTCAAGGACATCCCGGAATACTTGAGCGCGCAAGCAGGTTGGACACCATGACCGACACCACACACGGAGGTTCCCCCCAATGGCATCCATCGAGCAGCTCTCGCCCGGCACCTGGAACATCGACGAGGCCCACACCTCGGTCGGCTTCACCGCCCGCCACCTCATGATCACCAAGGTGCGGGGCCGGTTCAGCAACGTGTCCGGCGCCGTGACGATCGACGAGGACCCGTTCTCCTCCAGCGCCGAGGTCAGCATCGATCTGGCGTCGGTCGACACCGGCGACAGCGGTCGCGACGAGCACCTGCGCAGCCCCGACTTCTTCGACGTCGCCAACAACCCGACCATGACCTTCCGCAGCACCAGCGTGCGCGCCGATGGCGACGAGTTCGTCCTCGTGGGCGACCTCTCCATCAAGGGCGTCACCCGGCCGGTCGAGCTGAAGGTCGAGTTCGACGGCACCAGCCCCGATCCGTGGGGCGGCACCCGCGCCGGCTTCACCGCCGACGGCGAGATCAACCGCAAGGACTGGGGCCTGGAGTGGAACGTCGCCCTCGAGAGCGGCGGAGTGCTCGTGTCGGACAAGATCAAGCTGCACCTCGACGTCGAACTGGTGCAGGCCGAGGTCGCCGCCTCGGTCTGACCCGGCCCCTCGTTCCCACCCGCCGCTCGCCCCCCCAGCCAGTGAGTCG
>DATDIY010000089.1:0-2581 GCA_036520815.1 Acidimicrobiales bacterium | reverse complement strand
TCGACGTTGATCTCTCGCTCCTCCTGCACTGAGCAACTGTTGCCGAGGAGTCCGCTGCCACAGGGGTGATCGGATGATTGTTTCGCGGGTCGTAATGCCGGAGCGTTGTTTCGCGAACCGTTAGCCGTTTCCCGTTCTCCGGGGGACGAGGTCTGCATAGGTTCGCCCCATGCCTCTCAGGTCCACGCTGCTGGTCGTCGCGAAGTCCCCCGTCGCCGGTCGAGTGAAGACCCGGCTGTGCCCTCCCTGTCAACCGGAAGAGGCTGCCGAGATCGCCGCGGCGGCTCTTGCCGACACGCTCGACGCGGTCATCTGCTGTGCCGCGGAGCGCCGCGTGCTCGCTCTGGACGGCGAGCCCGGCGACTGGCTGCCCGCCGGGTTCGAGGTCGTGCCACAACGCGGAGACGGGCTGGCCCAACGGCTCGCCGCCGCATGGTCAGCCGTCGAGGGACCGTGCGTCCAGATCGGGATGGACACACCACAGATCTCGCCCGTCTGCCTCGACGTCGCCCTCGACCACGTCACCGACGGGAGGTCGGTGCTCGGGCTGGCGACTGACGGCGGGTGGTGGGCGATCGGCATGGCCAGGCCGCGGCCCTCGGTGTTCGGCGGCGTGCCCATGAGCCACCCGGACACCGGAGCCAGACAGCTGGCGACACTCCGAGCGCACGGCCTCGAGCCTCACCTCCTGCCCGTGCTCCGCGACATCGACACCGTCGACGACGCCAGAGCCGTCGCCGCCCTCATTCCCCACAGCCGCACCGCCGTCACGATCGGGCTCGTCCTCGGAGCCCCGGCGCCGTGACTCCGCGGCTCGTCGACGACGCGCTCGAGTCGATCCGCCGCCGCCGAGACGGCGCGCTCGAGAAGCCGGCCCACGACGACCGCTCCGCAGCAGTGCTCGGGATCGCCCTCGGGGTGTCGTTCACCGTGTGCTTCCTCACCGGCCTCTACTCCCACCTCCTCCAGCAGCCCCCGACCTGGATCGCCGTGCCCCCTTCACCCGCGGGGCTGTACCGCGTGACCCAGGGGCTCCACGTCGCGACTGGCATCGCCTCGATCCCGTTGCTGCTCGCCAAGCTGTGGTCGGTCTACCCCCGACTGTTCAGCTGGCCACCGTTCCGGGACCTTCTCCACCTCATCGAGCGTCTCGCTCTCGTGGTGCTCGTCGGTGGATCCCTGTTCATGCTCTTCAGTGGCACCGCCAACATCGAGAGGTGGTACCCCTGGCGCTTCTTCTTCCCCGCCGGTCACTACTGGGCGGCGTGGATCACCATGGGTGCCCTGATCGTGCACGTCGGCGCCAAGGTCGCGGTGGTGCGCCGGGTCTTCGGCTCGTCACCGGAGCCCGAGGAGCCAGCAGCCGCTGCTCCTCCGGGAACGCTCGGGCGACGCGGATTCCTCACCGCCACCGCGGCGGCAAGCGGTCTGCTGACGTTGTTCACCGTCGGCCAGACCGTCGGCCCGCTCGGTCGCCTGGCCGTGTTCTCACCCCGACGGCCTGACATCGGGCCCCAAGGGATACCGGTCAACGCCACCGCCGTCGAGGCCGGCGTGCTCGACGTGGCGCAGTCCGACGCCTTCCGGCTGCGGATCCGCGGAGATGTCGGCGACGAGCTCACCCTCACCAGGGCTGATCTGGAGGCCATGGACCGCACAGAGGCGGTGCTGCCCATCGCCTGCGTCGAGGGGTGGAGCGCGTCGGCGAGGTGGGGAGGCGTACCGGTCCGCGAGCTGCTCGAAGCAGCCGGGGTGAACCGTGGTCGGGACGTGACGGTCGAGGTCCGTTCGCTCGAGCGCAACGGGCTCTACGGGCAGTCGATCCTGGCCGGCTCACAGGTGTGGGCTCACGACACGCTGCTCGCCCTCACGCTCGACGGAGAGGACCTGCACATCGACCACGGCTTCCCCGTCCGCCTCATCGCCGGGAACCGCCCCGGTGTCATGCAGACCAAGTGGGTCGGGGAGCTGGTGGTCCGATGACTGTCCGGGACGCCACCATCGACCGCCGAGGCGTCGCGTTCTGGGTCGGCCTGCTCACGGGAAGCGGCGTGATGGCCTACGGCGTCGTAGGGATGCTCGGCGCCTCGGACGCGACCCAGCCGAAGAACCTGGCCGCCTTCCTCTTCGGTGCCGGGATCGTCCACGACGCAGTGATCGCGCCGGTCGTGGTGGTCGTCGGTTGGTTGGTCGCCAGGCTGCTCCCACCGCTGGCTCGGGTGCCGGTCTGGTTCGCTCTGGCCGCGACCGGGTTGCTCGTCGCCTTCACATGGCCACTCGTCCGTGGTTGGAGCCGACGCGCGGCCAACCCGAGCCTGCTCCCCTTCGACTACGGGCGGAACGTCGCGATCGGCGTCGCCGTCATCTGGGTCGTGGCGCTCGCCGACATCGCCCGGCGCGTGGTCGCCCAGCGGAGGCGCCCGTGAGCGTCCAGCTGCGCTTCCGCCACGGCGGCAAACGCGACCTCCTCGTCTCGGAGTGGGGCTCTCCGGCTCGGCCCGAGGAGCTCGACCTGCTGCGCGACCTCGTCGGCCCGGTACTCGACCTCGGGTGCGGGCCGGGCCGGCTGGTCGCGGCCCTC
>DATDIY010000088.1:0-3922 GCA_036520815.1 Acidimicrobiales bacterium | reverse complement strand
GTGGCCCACCTCGACAACGTCACCGTCACGATGTTCTCGTCGCTGGTCGTCGACCTCGCCCGCGACATCGAGGCCGACTTCATCGTCAAGGGCCTCCGTGCCGTCTCCGACTTCGAGAGCGAGCTGCAGATGGCCCAGATGAACCACAAGGTCTCCGGAGTCGACACCTTGTTCATCCCCTCGGCGTCGGAGCACTCGTTCCTCGCTTCGAAGCTGCTGCGCGAGATCGCCCGCTTCGGAGGGGACGTGTCGGCGATGGTGCCCCTGCCCGTGGCCAAGCGCCTTCAGGAGAAGTATCCGTCGTGAGCGACTTCGACGATTCCGAGCTCGACATCGACCTGACCCCGCCGCCGGTCGGCTCGCAGTACCACCCGGCCGACACCGAGGAGGTCCTCCTCCAGCTGCGCGACGTCATCGAGGCGGCCCGTCCGGTGCCACTCTCGGCGTCGTCGATGATCGCCAAGGAAGAGGTGCTCGATCTCGTCGACGAGGCCCTCTCCCATCTCCCAGAGGAGCTGCGCGCCGCCCGGTGGCTGCTCAAGGAGCGCGAGGAGTTCCTCGCCCGCACCCGCCACGAGGCCGACGAGATCATCGATCAGGCGCGTGTCCGGGCCGAGCGGATGGTGCAGCGAACTGAGGTCGTGAAGGCTGCCGAGGCCCGGGCCTACGAGATCGTCGACACCGCCCAGGCCGAGTCCCGGCGTCTGCGTCACGAGGTCGAGGACTTCTGCGACCAGAAGCTGGCCAGCTTCGAGATCGTCCTGGAGCGCACCCAGAAGCTCGTCGCCGCCGGCCGCTCGAAGCTGCAGGGCACGCACCTGCTCGCCGAGGCGGCGGCCGCGGCGGCCGCTGAGGGCATCGTCGAGGAGGACTTCGACGAGGACGACCCGATGACGTCGGGCCATCCGAGCAGCGGTCGGGTGGCGGTGGCAGAGGTCGCCTATGAGGCCTACGACGGCGACTACGGCACCGACGAGCTCGGTGACGACGACCACGACGACTACGACGACGAGGGCTACGAGGCCCCCCGGGCCGAGGAGCGCTCGGGCCAGGGTCGCCTGAAGGTCGTCGACGACCGCTTCGCCGATCTGCCCCCGCCTCCAGGGGAGCGGACAGGGTCGACCGGCGACGCCGCCTCGACCTTCTTCGACCAGGACCTGGCCTAGGCCCCGGGGGCCCGACCCGCCATGGCCGGACACCCCCTCGTCAACGGGATCGCCGATCTTCGCCGCCAGCCGGGCACCCGTCGCCGGGTCGAGCGGGAGGTCGAGCTCGACGGCCTCGCCACCTCCAGCGCCCGCGTTTCCGCTGGTGCACTGATCGGGATCGACATCGAGCTCGAGGCGGTGAGCAACGGCCTCGTGGCCACCGGCACCGTCAGCGTGCCGTGGGAAGGGGAATGTCGGCGCTGCCTCGACCCGGTGCGGTCGTCCACGACGACCGAGGTCCGGGAGATCTTCGAGCCGAGGCCGGTGGAGGGTGAGACCTATCCGTTGGGCGACGACACCGTCGACCTCGAGCCGATGGTGCGCGATGCCGTGCTGCTCGCGTTGCCTCTCGCCCCGCTGTGCGGGCCGGACTGTCGAGGTCCCGCTCCCGACGCGTTCCCGACCGAGCTCGAGGACGAACCGGACGGGGGCGACGAACCGCTCGGCGAGGACGACCGCGAATCGGCCCGCGATCCCCGCTGGGCGGGCCTCGACGAGCTGCGCTTCGATTCTCCCGGCGCCGACGGGTAGACTCGTCCGTTCGTGCCCCGGGACCTGCGCGTCCAAGGGACAGCTCGCGCCGCCAGATCCCGCCGCTGAAAATCCAAGGAACGACGATGGCCGTCCCCAAGAAGAAGACCTCCAAGTCCAAGAGCCGCAGCCGTCGGGCGTCGGCCTGGAAGATCTCCATGCCGGCGCGGAGCAGCTGCCCCCGTTGTGGTGCGGTCAAGCGCCCCCACGTGGTGTGCGGCAACTGCGGCTGGTACCACGGCCGGCAGGCGATCGACCTCGACTAGTTCCCCGCCTCCGCGGTGAGTCCTCTCCCGATCGCCGTCGACGCCATGGGCGGCGACAAGGCACCCGCAGCCATCGTGGCGGGAGCGCGCCAGGCCGCGGAGGAGCTCGACATCGCGATCGTGCTCGTCGGACGGTCCGACGAGATCGGCGACACCGGTGGCCTCGAGGTGATCGAGGCGTCCGAGGTGATCGCCATGGACGCCGACCCGGCGGCGAGCGTCCGCACCATGAAGGACTCCTCGCTCGTGCGTGCCGCCGAAGCGGTGCGCGACGGCCGGGCCTCGGCCATGGTCAGCGCCGGCAACACCGGGGCCACCATGGCGAGCGCCCTGTTGCGCATGGGCCGGATCAAGGGCGTCGCCCGTCCGGCGATCGCCACGCCGATCCCCGTGCCCGGGGGCACGACGCCGACGGTGTTGCTCGATGCCGGGGCCAACGCCGAGTGCACGCCGGAGTGGCTGGTGCAGTTCGCTCAGATGGGCGCCGTGTACGCCAAGGATCGCTATGGCGTGCAGCACCCACGCGTCGCGCTGCTGTCCATCGGTGAGGAGCCCACCAAGGGCAATCCGCTGGTGAAGGAGACCCACAAGCTGCTCGCCGATCCGTCGTGGATCGGTCCGACCGGTGCGACCTTCGTCGGCAACGTCGAAGGCCGTGACCTCATGACCGACGCCGCTGACGTGGTGGTCACCGACGGCTTCACCGGCAACGTGGCGCTCAAGACCCTCGAGGGCGGCCTTCGGGGGATCGTGGCCGAGCTGCTCGCCGCCTTCGACTCGACCCCTGAGGCTCGGGAGGCCTCGGCCCGCCTGATGCCGGCGCTACTGCCGGTGTATCAGCGGCTCGACCCCGAGACCACGGGTGGGGCGATGCTGCTGGGCGTCGACGGCGTCTGCGTCATCAGTCACGGGTCGTCGTCGGCGATGGCGGTGGTGAACGCCGTGCGCGTGGCGCGCGACATGGTCGACGGCGACGTGGTCGGGCATCTGCGCCGGGCGGTCCGCCCCGACGCCGCCTGACGCTGTCAGCCACCACTTTTCGCTGTCTACCAGGGACTTCGCGTGCTTCACAAGCGCGCAAAGTTGGCGGCGAGTAGCATTCCCCGGACCCCGAGGCCGATCGAGGAGACCACGTCAGTGCCCGCAGAGACCCACGTCGAGCAAGCCCCGATGGACCGCCAGGCGGTCCTCGATCTCATCCGCGACCGGCTCGCCGACATTCTGGAGATCGAACCGCTGTCGATCAACGAGGGCGATTCGTTCGCCGACGATCTCGACGCGGACAGCCTGGCCCTCATCGAGCTGGTGGAGGCCCTCGAGGAGGAGCTCGGTGAGCGCAGCGTCGGGTTCCGCATCGAGGACGAGGACCTCGAGGACCTCAAGACCGTCCGCGATGCCGTTGACTACGTCGTCGCCAAGCTGGGCTGAGGCCCTGACATCGGATCCGCTCGCCGCGCTGATCGATCGACTGGGCCACCGGTTCTCCGAGCCCGGTCCGATCCTGCTCGCGCTCACGCACCGGTCCTGGTGCGCCGAGAACGCGGGTGAGGCCTCCAACGAGCGCCTCGAGTTCCTGGGCGACGCCGTGCTGGGCCTGGTCGTCACCGACCACATCTTCACCGCCCACCCGGAGATGCCGGAGGGCTCGCTGGCCAAGCTGCGAGCCGCGGTGGTGAGTGCGGGAACCCTGGCCGAGGTGGCTCGTGACCTGGGCGTCGGTGAAGCTCTCCGGCTCGGCAAGGGTGAAGATGCCAGCGGCGGTCGTTCGAAGGCCTCGATCCTGGCCGACGCCATGGAAGCCATCATCGGAGCCGTGTACGTCGATGCCGGCATGGAAGCGTCACGACGGCTCGTGCTCGACCTGGTGGGCGAGCACATCGATTCCGAGGTCGCCGGTCCGGGTGGACCGGGCGCCTC
>DATDIY010000087.1:0-5947 GCA_036520815.1 Acidimicrobiales bacterium | reverse complement strand
GCCGACTCGAACGCGTCGGCGAGAGCGCCGAACAGGGTGTCGACCGAGATCCCCTTGTCGACGGCGAGCGCCTGCAGGGCCTCGATGAGGTCAGGGGAGTTCATCACGGCTGGACCTTCTTCTCCGTCGGCGTGGACTTGGACTTGGACTCGGATTTCGACTTCGGCTTCGGCTTGGGCCCGCCCGGCTTGGGCGCCGGACCCCACGAGAACGTGGTGCGGGCCTTCTCGATGTCGCCGAGCCCGAGGGTGACGCTGGCGTCGCCCTGCCGGTTCGGTTCGGCGAGCTGGATCGTGACGGTGTCGTCATCGGAGGTGACGACGGTGCCGCTGAGGCGCCGGCCCACCGGGTGATCGGGGAGCGTCTTCACGCTGACGTCCTTGCCGACCGCCCAGGCGAAGTGCGCAGCGGTGCGCAGCGGCCGCTCCAACCCGGGGCTCGAGACCTCGAGCGTGTACTGGCTGGCGATCGGATCGTGTTCGTCGAGGGCCCGCGACAGCGCCCGGGTGGTGCGGGAGATGGCCTCCATGTCGACGCCACCGGCGCGGTCGACGGTGACCCGGAGGACGCCACCGACCTGCTCGAGGTCGAACAGCTCGAGGTCCTGGGCGGCCACGACGGGCTCGATGACGGCTCGGACACGCTCGGACACGCTCATGGGTGGACCTCCTCTCCGCTGTGCTCGGATGGCTTGCGCCGGACAGGTGCTCGCCGTTCGGTCGCAGACGGACCGTGGCCCTTCACGAGAAAGGCGTGGGCCTTTGGGGGCCCACGCCTTCGTCATACTGCGAACGATTGCGATCGCTGCCCATCATAGCCCCGACCACCCCGAGAGAGCCCGTCAGAACGACCCTCCCCCACCCGAAGCTGGCTCACTCCGTCCCGCCGACAGCACCACATGAGCCACCTTGCGAGCTACCAACCGGTCAGTAGGCGCGGGCGACCACGGCGACGGCGTCGGGGTCGTCGTCGGTGGTGGGCAGCGAACCGTCGGGCATGACCAGGCAGCGCACCGTGACGCTCTCCTTGGCCAGCTCGGCCTCGCCCTCGACCCCGAGCGACGCCCAGGGGATGCGGGCCCAACCGGTCGAGGCGGCCTCGACCGCCTCGGCGATCGTCGACACCTCGGCCGTGTTCGACTCGCGCCGCACGTAGGCCTGCGAGTAGAGCTCGGCCTGGGCGTCAGCGAGCGCTTCGGACACCGTCGCGGCCAGCCCGTCGAGCGGCACCGGCTCCTTTTCACTGCCGACGCGGTGCACGAGGGTGACCACCCCGTCGGCCAGGTCACGCGGACCGAGCTCGAGCCGGACGGGCACGCCCTTGAGCTCCCAGTCGGTGGCCCGGCGACCCATCGACGTCTCGGTGCGGATGTCGAGCTCGACGCGGAGGCCGGCCACGGCAAGCTCGTCGGCCAGCAACCGGCAGCGGTCGATCACAGCGTCGTCGTCGCGCACCGCCAGCACCACCACCTGCACGGGGGCCAGCGCTGGCGGGATCCGGAGACCGTCGTCGTCGCCGTGGCACATGATCAGCCCGCCGACCATGCGGGTGGACACACCCCACGAGGTGGTCCAGGCGTGCTGCTGGACGCCGTCGGCGTCGAGGTACTGGATGTCGAAGGCGCGGGCGAAGTTCTGGCCGAGCTCGTGGCTGGTGCCCATCTGCAGCGCCTTGCCGTCGCCCATCATCGCCTCGCACGTCATGGTGTTGGTCGCCCCGGCGAAGCGCTCCTTGGGGGTCTTGCGCCCGACCACCACCGGGATCGCCAGCACCTCCTGCATGAACTCGGCGTACACCTCGTGGAGGATCCGCTCGGCGTAGGCGCGGCCGTCCTCCTCGCTGACGTGGGCGGTGTGGCCCTCCTGCCAGAGGAACTCGCTGGTGCGCAGGAACACCCGGGGCCGCAACTCCCAGCGGACCACGTTGGCCCACTGGTTGAGCAGCAGCGGCAGGTCGCGGTAGCTCTGCACCCACTTGGCCATGAACTCGCCGATCACGGTCTCCGACGTGGGCCGCACCACGACCGGCTCCTCGAGCTCCTTGCCGCCGGCGTGGGTGACGACGGCCAGCTCGGGGCTGAACCCCTCGACGTGCTCGGCCTCACGGGTGAGGTAGCTCTCGGGGATGAACAGCGGGAAGTAGGCGTTCTTGGCCCCGGCGGCCTTGATACGGCGGTCGACCTCGGCCTGCATCTGCTCCCAGATCGAGTAGCCGTAGGGCCGGATGACCATCGTGCCGCGCACCGGCCCGTTGTCGGCCATCTCCGCCTTGGCGACGACGTCCTGGTACCAGCGGGGGAAATCCTCCGCCTGAGGGGTGAGCACGGGCTGTCTGGCCATAGGCCGCCGATCGTAGGCGACCCCTCCCCCACCCTCAGCCCTCGTTCCCAGCCGAACTGGTTGGAAAACGGAGGGCTGGAACCCTCAGATTTCCAACCAGTTCACGAGCGGTCACGAACTGGTTGGAGATGTGCGGACTGGAACCCTCGGATTTTCCAACCAGTTCGGCGGGGTGTGTCAGTCCGTGCGCTCGTCGATGCGGCGGATGTTCTGGATGAGCTCCTCGGAGTGGTTGGCGTCGGCGCCCTTCTCGTCGAGCAGCACGGCCCGGTCGGCCTCGGCCTCGGCGGCGGCGGAGTCGTCCTTGCGCCGCAGCGCCTCCTCCACGCCGCCCTCGGCGATGATCGCCGCCCACTCGACGAGCGCGTCGACCATGTCGGGTTCGGGCACCACCTTCACGACCTCGCCCTTCACGAACAGGTGCCCTCGCTTGCGGCCGGCGGCGATGCCCAGATCGGCCTCGCGCGCCTCGCCGGGCCCGTTCACCACGCACCCCATCACCGCCACCTGGATGGGGATGTTCATGCCGTCGAGGGCGGCCTGGGCCTTGCCCGCCACCTCGATGACGTCGACCTCGGCCCGACCGCAGGACGGGCAGGCGATGAGATCGAGGCCCCGGCGCTCCCGCAGGCCCAGGCTCTCGAGCAGCCAGCGCCCGGCTCGAACCTCCTCGACCGGATCGGCGGTGAGCGAGTAGCGGATCGTGTCACCGATGCCTTCGGCCAGCAGCGTGGCCATGCCGGCGGTGGCCTTCACGAGACCGGCCGGCGGCGGCCCCGCTTCGGTGACGCCGAGGTGCAGCGGATAGTCGACGGTGTCGGCCAGCAGGCGGTAGGCGTCGATCATCAACGCCACGTTCGAGGCCTTCACCGAGATCTTGATGTCGGTGAACCCGACCTCGTCGAAGTACGCCAGCTCCTGCTGGGCCGATTCGACCATGGCCTCGGCGGTGACCCGGCCCCCGTGCTTCTCGTAGAGCTTCGGATCGAGCGACCCGCCGTTCACCCCGATGCGGATCGGCAGGCCGCGGTCGCGCGCCTCGGCCGCCACCGCCTTGATGTGCTCGGGCCGGCGGATGTTGCCCGGGTTGAGGCGCAGCCCCTGCACCCCCGCCTCCATGGCTTCAAGCGCCCGGCGGTACTGGTGGTGGATGTCGGCGATGATCGGTAACGGCGACCGGGGCACGATGCGGGCCAGGCCCTCGGCCGCTTCCTCCTCGTTGCACGTGCAGCGCACGATGTCGCAGCCGGCACCGGCGAGGGCGTAGATCTGGGCGAGCGTGCCCTCGACGTCGGCCGTCTTCGTCGTCGTCATCGACTGGATCGAGATCGGCGCTCCCCCACCGACGGCGACGTCGCCGACGCGGAGCTGCCGGGTCGGGCGACGCGGGTAGCGGGTCTGAGGGGAGAGCTCGCTCACAGAGACCAACCTACGGCCGGAGCCGTCCTGATCAGAGCTTCTGGGGATCGACGACGTCGAGGTACATGGCGGTGAGGCCGAACACCACGAAGAAGATCAGCACCGCATAGGTGACGGGGAGGAGCTTCGCCATGTCGATGCGGTACGGACGGTGGGCGATCCTTCCCCGGATCCCCTCGTAGGTCGCCACCGCGATGTGCCCCCCGTCGAACGGAAGAAGTGGGACGAGGTTGAACAGGCCCAGGATGATGTTCACCATGCCGAGCGCCGCCAGCACGCCGACCCACCCGGCACGTTCGCCCATCTGGGTCATGGCGTCGACGATGCCAAGGATCGACGAGGGACGGTCCTCGTCGATGTCCTGGCTGGACGTGGTGGAGAAGCCCTCTGGCGCCGACGCCCCCGCGATCTCGCCGATGGGCTGGAGCGGCTCGATGATGACCGCAGGAGGATGGTCATCGCCCCCGTTGACGACCTTGCCGGCGTAGTCGGCGAGGCCCGACGGCGAGAACAACCGTCCCAGCACCTCCCCCGTCTTGGAGACCATGCCGCCGATGTCGGAGAGCGCCTGCCCACCGGCCTCGAGCACGTTGCCGTGGACCACGGTGGAGTCGGTCGGGGCGAGGCCCAGGAGCCCGACGCTGCCGTCCGCGCTGAGGTCGACCGGGCCCTCGATCCGCATCTCGCCCTCACCGAAACCGGTCGCCACGACCAGCCTCACCGGTCCCTCCGCCTGCGCGAGCGCCGTCACCGCCTCCGGGTAGCTCGCCACCTCGGTATCGCCGACCTGGGTGATGCGATCTCCGCGCCGGAGGCCGAACTGCCGCGCTACGTCATCGGAGACACCCCAGCCGACCGTGACCGGGACCACCATCTGCGAGCCGTCACGAACGAGGTCGACCTGGACCTGTTCTCCGCCCTTGCTCTCGATCATCGACCGCACGTCGTCGAAGCTGTCGATCTCGACTCCGTCGATGGAGAGCAGCTCGTCGCCGGTCTGGAGGCCCGCCGCGGCGGCCCCCGACCCGGGAGACACGTTGGAAACGGTGGTGCTCGCCTGCACCATCCCGGAGGTGGCGTCGACGACGAAGAGCAGGAGCAGTCCGACCACGATGTTGACGACGGGCCCGGCCAGCACGACCGGCATGCGCTTCCAATAGCTCTGAGCACGGTAGGACCGGGCCTCGTCCTCGGGAGCGACCTCCTCGAGGTTGCTCATCCCGATGATCTTCACGTAGGCCCCCGCGGGGATCACCTTCAGCCCGTACTCGGTCTCGCCCCGCTGGAACGACCAGATGCGGGGACCGAATCCCAGGAAGAATTCGGTGACCAACATCCCGTTGCGCTTGGCGACCAGGAAGTGGCCGAGCTCGTGCACGAACAACGTGAGGGCGATCACCACGATCACGGCGAACAGCCAGATGCTGACGTAGGCGGCGTACCCCAGCGCCAGCAGGACGATGGCGCCTCTCAGAACCGGGCTCTCGGCGAGCCGATCGAGTGCAGTGGGCTCCCGGTCGCCGGCGCCTTCCGAGCGGGGCAGCTCCCCGTCGGGCGGCATCGGGGAGCCCGGCGGAATGGTGTCGGTCATGCAGCGCTCCCCTCGAAGCGGCGGAGCAGTTCGGTGGCGACACGGCGGGCCTCGTTGTCGGCGGCGACGACGGCCGCCGCATCGGAGGCGGGCGCACCGTCGTGGGCGTCGAGGGTGGCGGCGATCACCCGGGCGATGTCACCCCAGGCGATGCGGCCGTCGAGGAACGCCTGCACGGCGACCTCGTTGGCGGCGTTGAGCCACGCCGGAGCGGTGCCGCCGGTGCGACCGGCGGTGTAGGCGAGGCCCAGGCACGGGAACGTGTCGTGATCGGGCGCTTCGAAGTCGAGCCGACCGAGCTCGGTCCAGTCGATGCGACCGAAGGGGGTGCCGATGCGGTCGGGCCACGCCAGGGCGTACCCGATCGGGAGCCGCATGTCGGGGTTCGAGAGCTGGGCCATCGTTGATGCATCGGTGAACTCGACCATCGAGTGAACGATCGACTGCGGATGGACCACCACGTCGATGCGGTCGAAGTCGATGCCGTAGCCCTGCTCCCCCGCCGGCTCACCGAACAGCTCGTGGGCCTCGATGACCTCGAGGCCCTTGTTCATGAGCGTCGACGAGTCGACCGTGATCTTGGGGCCCATGCTCCACG
>DATDIY010000086.1:0-15247 GCA_036520815.1 Acidimicrobiales bacterium | reverse complement strand
GGTCATGCTCATCGCGCTCGGCACCCTGGCGGTCTGGTTGCTCACCGGCCATCCGGCCGACGAGGCGTTCACGGCCGCCGTCGCCGTGCTGATCATCGCCTGCCCGTGCGCGCTCGGCCTGGCCACCCCGACCGCGCTGATGGTGGGCACAGGTCGCGGCGCCCAGCTCGGCATCCTCATCAAGGGGCCCGAGGTGCTCGAGTCCACCCGTCGGGTCGACACCGTCGTGCTCGACAAGACCGGCACTGTCACCACCGGCGTCATGACCCTGCGCGAGGTCGTCCCCGCCGAGGGTGTCGAGCGCGACGACCTGCTCCGGTGGGCCGCATCGGTGGAGGACGCGTCCGAACACCCTGTCGGTCGAGCCATCGCTGACGGGGCCCGCGCCGCCGGTCTCGACCTCGATCCCGTCGACGACTTCGCCAGCACCCGGGGCCTGGGTGTGGCGGGTGTCGTCGACGGGCACGCCGTCGTGATCGGTCGCGAGCAGTTCCTCGCCGACTGGGCCCTTCACCTCGGGACCGACCTGCAGGCCGAACGAACCCGAGCCGAGGCCGACGGGGCGACCGTGGTCGTCGTCGCCTGGGACGGCGCGACGCGGGGCCTCCTGGTCGTCGGCGACACGGTGAAGCCCACCAGCGCCGCAGCCGTCGAGGACCTGCGCTCCCTCGGCCTTCGTCCGGTGCTGCTCACCGGGGACAACCGGCGAGCAGCGTTGGCGGTCGCCGTCGAGGTCGGGATCTCGCCCGAGGACGTGATCGCCGGGGTCCTTCCCGACGACAAGGTGGCCGAGGTCGAACGCCTGCAGGAGCGCGGCGTCGTGGCGATGGTCGGCGACGGGGTGAACGACGCCGCCGCGCTCGCCCGGGCCGACCTCGGGCTGGCCATGGGGACGGGCACCGACGTCGCCATCGAGGCGAGCGACCTGACCCTCGTCCGGGGCGATCTCCTCGTCGCCGGCGATGCCATCAGGCTCTCCCGACGCACCCTCGCCATCATCAAGGGGAACCTGTTCTGGGCCTTCGCCTACAACCTGGCCGCGCTGCCCGTCGCCGCCGCCGGGCTGTTGAACCCGATGCTGGCCGGTGCCGCCATGGCGTTCTCGAGCGTGTTCGTGGTGACGAACAGCCTCCGGCTGCGCCGCTTCCGCGGCCACGCCGAGCGCAGCTGACGTCGCCCTCGGGTCAGGCCGTCGACGAGTCGCCAGGGGCGATGGCGGCGTCGCCCTGCGGGAGGAACCGGCTCCAGTGGAGCGCCAGCGCGACGGTGAAGAGCAGGGCCCCGACGGCGACGGCGAAGAAGGTCTGAGCCGTCCCGATGGCCTCGGCGATCTGGCCGCCGACCAGGCCGAGGATCGGCATCGTTCCCACGAAGGCGAGTGTGTACAACGACAGGATTCGGCCCTCCATCCCCTCGGGTGCGTGGTGCTGGAGCACGGTGAGGCACAGGGCGTTGGTGCAGAACTGGAACAACCCGACGGCGCCGGCGATGACGATGGCGAGCGTCGGCACGTCGGTGAGAGCCAGCAGGCCCAAGGACACCGCGAACCCCAGCGCCGAGACGGTCACCGCCCGTGCCGTACGCCGCGAGGCGAGGTCGGTGACGCCCATGATGCCGATGAACGAGCCGATGCCGAGGGCGGACTGGAACATGCCGTAGTAGGTCGCCCCGAGGTCGTGGTCGCCGTCAGCCAGCACACCGGTGCAGAACGCCACCGCCAGCGGCTGGTAGATGCTGCCGAGCCCGACGATGACGAACGTGACGAGCAGGGCCACCTTCAGGGTCCCGGTGCGACGCACGTAGCCGACCGCCTCCACGACCGCCTCCACCATCCTCGTGCGGGCCAGAGGCACCTGGGCAGGGAGGGCCGTTATGACCCACACGAGGATCACGGGGAGATAGCAGATGGCGTTGCCGAAGAAGAGCCAGCTGACGCCCACGAACGGGATGAGCACCCCCGCGATCATCGGGCCGATCACGCGCGTGGCGGCGACCGTGGCGGCGTTGAGCGACACCGCGCTGCTGAGGCGCTCGCTCGGGACGAGCGACGGCACCACCGCCTGCATCGTCGGCATGGTGATCGTCTGCACCACGCCGACGAGGACCGAGACGGCGCCGACGTTCCATACGTTCGCCGACCCGGTGGCGGCGAGGAAGCCCATGGCGAGGGAGAGCGACCCCATGACGGCGTGACCGACGATCAGTAGGTGGCGCCGGTCGAGGCGGTCGGCGAGCACCCCCGCTGGCGTCGACAGCACCAGCTGGGGCAGGTAGGAGAGGAAGTAGACGAAGCCGAGGGCGGCAGTGGAGCCGGTCAGGTCGTAGATCAACACCGCCCGGGCGGTGATCTGCAGCCAGTTCCCGGCGAAGGACACGAAGTTGGCGCCCCACACTCGACGGAACGGTCGAACGCGGAGGGCGTCGAACGAGCGGGCGATGCGGCCGAGGGCATTGGGTTCGGTCAGGACCGGGTCCGGCTCGCCCAGCTCTCCCGGGACGGCGTCGACGACACCGGAAAGCCGGTTCGGCCCCACGGCGGCGTCGTCGTCACTCACGGCATCGGACCGTACCAACCGACCCTCTGGACATGACAATGCCGTCAGACTCGGTGCCGGCCCCGTCACCCGGAGCGATACCCTCGGCGGCCGTGCCCGGAATCGACGCCCCCGTGGAATCCGACGCGCCGCCCCAGATCGAGGCCGCCGAGCGCGTTCGTCGGCTGCTCGCCCCCGAAGCGCTCGGCGACGATCGCTTCGCCATCGACACCAGCGCGCACCTGTCGGGCCACTTGTTCGGCGGTCTGGTCGCCGCCCAGTCCCTCCACGCCGCCTACAGCACGGTGGAGCTGCCCCGACGGATCCAGTCGGTGCACATGTACTTCCTGCGCGCCGGGCACCCCGAGCTCCCCATCGAGTTCGAACTGCACCGCGACACCGACGGGCGGTCGTTCTCGGCCCGCCGCGTCGTCGCCAACCAGGAGGGCCAGGCGATCTTCTCCATGATCTGCTCGTTCCACGGGCCGGAGCAGGTTCCCCAGGTCCTACCGGCACTTCCCACCGACGTGACCGATCCGCCGGCCCCCGAGGAGGCGGTGACCGTCGACATCGACGGGCTGGTCGAGCTGCGCCGCGACCTCGTCGAGGGCGACGACCACCCGGATGCCCGTGTCAGTCAGAGCATGTGGGTCCGGGCGCTCGGCCCGCTCCCCGACGACGTGGTCGTGCACGACTGCCTCCTGCTCTACGCGTCCGACCTCGGCTCGCCGTGGCATCTCGCCCGTCCGGAGGGGACCAACGTCGGTCCGAGCCTCGACCACTCCGTCTGGGTGCACCAGCGCACGCGGATGGATGAGTGGCACCACCTCCGCCACGACCCCGTGGCGTTGGCCGACGCCCGTGGGCTCTACACCGGCCGAATCTGGCGGGCCGACGGAACGCACGTGGCCACCGTCGCCCAGGAGAACCTCGTCCGCCTGATCTCCCCGTCGTAGACCGAGCAGGCGCCGTAGAGCGACGGCGAACGGCTCGCAATCAGTCGATCTCGACGGGAACCCCGTCCTCATCCTCGAGGTCGACGAGCACGTCGTCACCCTCGACGGTGAGCGGGTACTGGTCGACGGCGCACCCCGGTGGGTTCAGACCCCGGCCGGTGTGGGCGTCGAAGATCCAGCGGTGGCCACGACAGGTGATCGTCGATCCGTCGAAGATGCCGTCGACGAGCGGGAAGTCCTCGTGGGGACAGGTCCCGTCGAACGCGCGGAGCACGCCCTTCGAGTCACGGAGCACCATGACTTCCCAGCCCTCGACGAAGAAGGCGGTGAGGACGCCGTCGGGGACGTCGGAGACGCTGCAGACGCGAATTGGGGCCATGACGGCCGGGAGCCTACCGGTGGCCCCTCAGGTGCCGCACACCCGGAGGGGCCCTGGCCGGTCGCTCAGGCGGCGACGCCCATGAGCTCGAACATGTTGGTGCCCATGATGCGGGCGACGTCGGATTCATCCAGTCCGACTTCGTCCTGCACGTACACGGCGTACTCGTTGGGATCGGCGATTCCCTCGGGGTGGGGCCAGTCCGAGTTGAACAGGATGTGGTCGAACCCGATGGCATCGATCAGCGGCTCGAGCGAGTCCTCCCAGTAGGGAGCGATGTAGAGGGCCCGCTTCAGAACGTCCAGTGGGTGCTCGTCGAAGCACTGGGGCATCTTGCCGTAGGTGGTCTCGAACTTCTCGACCACGCGCGTGATCCAGGAGCTGCCGCACTCGATCGACGCGATCCGCACCCCGGGGAACCGCGACAGCATCCCGTGGCCCACGGCCGAGAAGATCGTGTCCATGATCGGCCGCTGTGACTCCGAGAGGTCGCGGAAGGCGTCCTGCTCGAAGGGCCGCATCTCGAGTTCGTTCCCACTCCAGTCGTTGGAGTAGCGCGAGTAGCCGGAGTTCGAGGAATGGAGCATCACGGGGATGCCCGCCTCCTCGACCGACTTCCAGAACGGATCGGCGAAGGGCAGGAAGGGCGATCGGGGGCCACGGAACCCTGCGACCGGCGCGGGGCGCACCAGCACGGTGCGGGCACCCCGTTCGAGCGCCCACTCCAGCTCGCGCACGGCGCCCTCGGCGGTGGAGAGGTTGATGACCGGCGTGGTGAAGATGCGACCGGCGTGCTCGAAGCCCCAGTCGTCGTAGATCCACCGGTTGAACGCGTGGATGAGCGCCTGGCTGGCCTCGGGGTCGTCCATGAAGCTGACCTCGATCAGCGACGCCAGCGTGGGGAAGTTCACCTGGGCGTCGATGTGCATGCGGTCCATCATCGCCAGCCGGGCGTCGGGATCGGTGAAGGCGGGGATGGCCCGCATCGTGGTCACGATCTCGCGGAAGCTCCGTCCCTCGGTGTTGCGACCGGAGAAGTACTCGAAGCCCGACCCCGGTTCGGCCACCACCTCGAAGGTCGGGTTCGGGATGTAGTCCGACACCTGGCCGCGCACGATCATCTTCGTGCGCCCGTCGATGTTGGCCAGCCGCACCAGGCCCTGGTACCGCTCGGGCAGGTAGCGGGTGAACGAGTCTGCGGTCTCGTAGAAGTGGAAGTCGCAGTCGAACACCGGGTACGGCAGCTCGGTGTAGGTCATGTCCGGGGCGTGGGGGGTGAACTCCATGGGTGCTCCTCGCGGTGGTGGGTCAGCCGGTCAGCGGGTCGCGCCGGCGAAGGTCGGCCTCTCGGCTGGAAGGGCCGGGATCGGGGCGATGACCTTGCGGAGCGTCCGCGCCGGGCCGTCGAGCTCGACGTTCCCTCGGGCGTGCTGCATCGCCAGGTTGTCGAACACGACCAGGTCGCCCGCCTGCCAGGTGTGCTCGTAGACGATCGCCGGGTCGTAGAGGTGGGCGAACAGCTCCTGAAGGAGCTCTTCGCTCGGCTCCGGCTCGAGCTCGACGATCTGCGCGGTCATCTGCTGGCTCACGTAGAGCACCGGACGGCCGGTGCGCGGATGGCGGCGCACGACGGGCGTGACGGTGGACTGCTCGGTGGTGCGTTCGGGCCGGAGCAGGTCGTCGCCCCCACGGCTGTACACCTGGCCGGTGACGTGGCGGGCGTGGAGGCCCTCGACGCGGCGCCGCAGCTCCTCGGGCAGCAGGTCCCAGGCATGCACGCCACTCGTGAGGCTGGTGGTGGCCGCGCCGGGTTCGGCGACCACGCCGTACAGGGAGAGGACCTGGAACGGCTCGGGGGCCCACATCATGTCGGCGTGGAAGAGAAGGCGCCCGAACGGCGCGTTGCCACCCGGCTCGGTGTTGGAGATCAACATCGGCGCCCGGTCAGCGGCCATCCCCGGGCCGTCGTCGTCGATGAGCATCCGGCAGAACCGGTCCTGGGCGTGCACGTCGATGTCGAGGCCCCCGAAGACCAGAACGCTGCGCTCGTCGAAGAGCTCGCGCAGTCGGGCCTGGTCCACGGGGTCGATCTCTCCGCTCGGGTCGAGGCCGTCGATCCGGACGCCGAAGCCGGGATGGATGTCGGTGGTCTGCACGGCGGCGCTCCTAGGCCTCGACGATGCGTGCGAGGTCGGTGCCGTGCCCGATGCGGGCGATGAATCGCCCGTCGGCGGCGGGGACGAGGAACTCGGCGATGTTGAAGCCGAAGGGCCGGCCCTGGTCGGGGCCGGAGCGGGGCCTCACAGTGATCCGCAGCTCGGCGAACACGTACCAGTCCTGGACGACCCGCTCGAGCAACAGGACGTCGTCGACCTCGTAGCGTCGGAACAGCCGGTCGTAGAAGTCCTGGTGGTCGGCGAGACCATCGAGTCCGACCAGGGTGCCGGTGTCCTCGACGTAGTCGCGGACTGCGGACTGGATGCCCACTTCGAACACATCGGCGAGGTCTGCTGCTCGGGCGCCTCGGAGAGCCTCCACGTAGCGCTCGTGCATGGCCAGGACGTCACGCCGGACCGGGAGCGGCGCGACGACCGTGGGCTCGACCGCCTCGGCCCGCCCGGAGCCGAGCTGCTCCCGGGGCATCTTCCACCAGGCCAGCTCCCCGGTGATGCCCGTCGCGCTCGTGACCGGGAACAGGATCAGCGTCTCGGTCTCGCTGTGGGTGGCGGTCGACGGCACGTAGGCCAGCGAGACGCCTTCCTGGAACGTGTACCAGGCGCCGCGGACCTCGACGAGCGCTTCGAAGCCGAGGACGTTGCTCCGGGTCCTCGTCACCCGGTAGCAGTCCGCGATCTCCTCTCGGGTCGTGGCGATCGGGATCATCACCGACCCGTCCGGGCGCATCTGCGGCATGATCGCCCATGCCCACGGGCCGGTCGGCGTGAGGGTCTCGAGGAGCTTCGGCACCCCGCTGGCGTCGAGGCAGGCCTCCTCGCCGTCCATGTGGACGTCGGCCTGCTCCGCGGCGTGCCGAGCCGCCGCGGCGCTCCGCTCCAACAGCTGTGGGTCGATGTCGATCACGTGCACCCGAGTGTCCCTTCGTCGGACTCCGGCGGGCGGTGCGTGGTCGCTCCTCCGGATCTTGTCTCGCACCTCGACTGTCGTCGGCGTCACCGGAACCGACCAGGGTCCAAGGTCCCGACCGAAGCTCCGGTGGGAGCGACCAGCCGGGTCCGGAATTGAGCACTTGTGCTTGACATCGGTTGGACCCGCCGGTAGCACTCAGGTCGCCAGGGCCCGACGGTCGTCGCGCGCACGCCCTGGCCGAGGAGGGGATCCGAATGACCACCATGAGATTCGACGGTCGCGTCGCGATCGTGACGGGAGCCGGCGGGAACCCCGGGCTCGGCCGTGCCCACGCCATGCTCCTGGCGTCACGCGGGGCGAAGGTGGTGGTGAACGACCTCGGCGTCGGATCCGACGGGAGCGGCACCCAGCCGCACCGGGCCCAGGCGACGGTCGACGAGATCCTCGCCCTCGGCGGGGAGGCGGTCGCCGATGCGCACAGCGTCGCCGACGAGGAGGGGGCCAAGGCCATCGTCCAGACCGCGATCGACACGTGGGGCCGCCTCGACATCCTCGTGAACAACGCCGGGATCGGTGTGGTGTCCGACATCGACGAGATCACCGGGTCCCACCTCGAGAAGGTCGTCGCCGTCCACTTCATGGGCCCGTTGTGGACCTGCCGGGCCGCCTGGCCGATCATGAAGGAAGCGGGCTACGGCCGCATCATCAACACCACCTCGGGGGGGATGTGGGGCCAACCCGGCCTCACCCTCTACGGCGCCTGCAAGTTCGGGCAGTTCGGCCTCACTCGCGGCTTGGCCGTCGAAGGCGCTGCGCACGGCATCAAGGTGAACTCGGTGAGCCCGGGCGGGCACAGCAACTCGTTCGACCGCTTCTACACGGTCCACGATCCCGAGGCGCTGGCTGCGTTCATGGGGGACCAGCCGGCGGAGCTGGTCTCCCCCGCCGTGGCCTATCTGGCCCACGAGGACTGCGAGGTGACGGGCGCGAACTTCGATGCCACGGGCGGCACCGTCGACGCCCGCCTGTTCGGCGTCACGCCGGGCTACTCGAACCCCGATCTCACCATCGAGGACGTCCGCGACCACCTCGCCGAGATCGTCGACAAGGACACGATCCAGTTCGTGGCCCACCCGCTGGATCCGATGGAGACCGGTAACGCCGAGTTCGTGAAGATCCTGGAGCCGGTCCCCTACCAGTCGTTGTGAGCCCGGGACGGTCGGCCGGTCCCGGGGCGGACCGGAACGGACGAGCGTCGAGCGACGCCGCCTACACTGCGGCGGTGGGTGGTGGCAACGGACGCGACACAACTGATGACTCGCGTCGCGCGCCGCGAGGTCGGACCAACGCCCGCGGGGACGCGACCCGCGAGCTCATCCTGCTGACGGCCGAGCGGCTCTTCGCCGAGCGCGGCATCGAGGCCGTGCCCCTGCGCGACATCGGCGTGGCTGCCGGACAGAAGAACAACGTCGCCGTCCAGTACCACTTCGGCGACCGCGAATCCCTCGTCACGGCGATCGCCGCGTACCGTGCCGACTTCATGAGCGACCACCTCAACGAGGTCGTCGCCGACCTGGCCTCCGAGGCCGGACCGCCCACCGTCGAGCAGGTCGTGCGCTCGTTCGTCCGTGGCCTGTCCCGCAACCTCGACGAGGACAACCACTTCCTGCCCTTCATCTCGCGCTACATCATCGAGCGAGGTGGCTACGAGGGCCTCGACAGCACGGTGCCGAGCTCGTCGATCGCCACGATGCGCATCATCATGCTGCGCCTGCTCCCTCACCTGAACGATGCCCTGCTCTACGAACGATGGCAGGTGCTCATGACGAGTGCGGTCCACACGCTGGCGCGCTACCAGGTGGCGATGCGCCTGCAGACGCTGCCCGGCCCGCTCGACGATCTCGTCGAGGACCTCGTCCACTTCCTCGCCGCCGGGCTGGCGTCACCGGTCCGGTCGAGCGACTCCCGGGTGCGGTCGAGCGGCCGACGGCCGAAGTCGCCGACCACTCCCTGACCGCCGGCTCCGCTCAGGCTCCCGCTCTGGGGCGACGACTCACACTCGCACCGGCAGCGTCTGCCATCCGCGGGTGATGTAGCCCGGCGTGAGGCGGGCCCGATCCTCGTCGACCTCCCACTCGGGAAAGCGGTCGAGCAGCTCCTCGAGGATGATGCGGCCTTCGAGTCGGGCGATCGCGGCCCCGATGCAGAAGTGGGCGCCGTAGCCGAAGGAGAGGTGGTGGCTGTAGGTGCGGGAGGGATCGAAGGTGGGGGCGTCGTCGAAGACCCGGTCGTCGCGGCCGGCGGTGCCGGGCAGGCCCATGATGGCGCTCCCCGCGGGAACGACCTGGCCGTGGAACTCGGCGTCGACGGCCACGTAGCGGCCCACGTGGTAGCTCGGGGGCTCGAGGCGCATGACCTCCTCGACCGTGCCCTTGACCAGCGAGCGGTCGGCGTTGATCTCGGCGCGCGTGGCAGGGTTGTCGGCGAGGACCTTGCCCATCCAACCGATCAGCCGGTTCATGGTGTCGGCCCCACCCGAGGCGATGAGCAGCAGGAGCATGAGCAGCTCGTCACGCGGGATCTTGCGCGTGACACCGTCGCGGCCCTTGAACTCCTTGGTGAGGAGCTGGGTCATCAGGTCGTCGACCGGGTTCTGCTCGCGGAAGGTGATGTAGTCGTCGAAGAAGCCGAGCGAACGCTGGGCGCCGGCGTAGGGGTCGTCGTCGATCTTGTCGGCGTGGCGGGCCTGCATGGTGTCGTCGAAGATCTCGCGCAGGAGCGGGTAGTCCGACTCGGGGATGCCGAGCAGGGCGCCGATCACCCGCATGGGGAAGTCGCCGGCCACGTCGCCGATGAAGTCGAAGCTGCTGGAGCCGACCAGGGGGTCGAGCACCTGCTGGGCGAACTGGCGCGCCTGGGGCTCGAGCGTCGAGATGTTCTTCGGCGTGAAGAACAGGGAGATCATCGACCGGTGGATGGCGTGCACCGGGTCGTCCTCGCCGAGGAACAGGCCAGGGGGCGTGGCGGCCCGGCGCTGGATGGCGTCGATGGTGGTGCCGTGGCCGTTGATGAACGTCTCGCGGTCGACCACCAGGCGCTCGTAGTCGTCGAACCGGCTCAGCACGTAGAAGTCGTGCTTCTCGTTGTAGTAGAGCGGCGCCTCGTCACGGAGCCGGCGGTACACCGGGTAAGGATCGCAGCGGATGTCCCAGTCGAAGGGGTCGAAGTAGACGTCGCTCTGTGCCTGCGTGGTCATCAGGTCGTGACGATCTCGTCGACGGTCGGGCCGACCTTGTCGGCGATGGCCTGCAGCTTGGCGGCGTCGAGCTTGTAGCACTCGACGGCGTTGTCGCCGGTCATCGCCCGCACCTGGTTCTCGGGGATCCCCTTCATCAGGTCGCGCAGCTTCTCGCGGGTCTCGGGCCATGCGGACTCCATGTGCGGGTAGTCCGAGCCCCACATGAGGCGGTCGTAGCCCAGCGCGTCGCGGTCCTGGGAATTGACCCATCCGAGCGCGTCGGTGTTGGTCGCCCCGATCCAGCAGTTGCGATGGAAGTACTCGCTCGGCTTCATCGAGAACATCGAACGGCGCTGGTCCTCGCTGAACGGGGTCATCTTCGCCTCGAGGAGGAAGTCCATGCCCATCAGCACCGGGGGCACCCAGTCGACGCCCTGCTCGGTGAAGACGAGGCGGAGACCCGGGTGGCGCTCGAAGATGCCGCTCAGGATGAAGAACCACAGGGGACGGTGGACCCAGAAGGTCGACTCCATCGCCCAGATGATCATGTCCTGGAAGTTCTCTTCGCCGTAGTACGGCCCACCCGGTCCGACATGGGTGTGCAGCGGCATGTCGAGCTCGGCGCACAACGCCCACAACCGGTCGTAGCGCCGGTCGTTCCAGAACGGCTCGTCCATGTTGTAGTACATGACCGGCAGCAGCAGGCCGCCGTTGATGCCGTGCTCCTTGGCCCAGAGCACCGTCTCCATGGCGTCGTCGACGTCGGCCAGCGAGCCGATGAGCCCGACGCCGAGCAGACGGTCAGGGGCATGGGAGCAGAACTCGGAGAGCCAGCGGTTGTAGGCGCGAGCGCCCTCGCGCCGCTGGGCGTGCGACCAGCGGTCCCAGGTCTCGCGGAAGTCGCGGGCCAAGCCGAGGAAGGGCGGCGAGTTCGACGACTGGTCGTCCGGGAACATGATGTCGCTGGTGACGCCGTCGATGTCGAGCGCCTCGATGCGGCGGTAGGGGTCCCACTTGCCCTCGATGCCCCACGGGATCTTGGCCGCCCGCTCCTCGAACTGGCGCTGGTACTCCTCGCCCCACATGCCGCCGTCGCCGACCTCGACAACGCCCTTGGCCGAGCTGTCGGGCATGGTGCCCTTCGTCATCCACATCGGGATGTACGCGTTGAACCACTCGTCGAAGTCGGCCACGAACTTCGGGTCGAAGTACTCGCGGTAACGCTCCGCCGGCGGGCCGATGTGCCCGTCGGATGACACGATCAACAGGCGCTCCGACTCAGATCCGTTGCTCACGACTCCCCCTTGTCTCGACCGGTGTGAGAGCGGTCGCGGTCCGCTCGCCGAGGCGCCACGGGTGGTGACCGCTCCTAAGTCGATGTGCTTACTCTAGGCACCCCGCCGTCCGACCGTCAAGCAACCCCGGACCCCTCCCGACGGCTCGGGATGATCGGACCGGACCGGCGCCAGACGACAGTTTCAATCCCCCCGACTCAGAAGGGCGGGCAGGCGACGCCGTTGCGGCAGGCGTCCCGGATCGTTATCGTCAGGGCTGTACCCGGGGCGAACAACTCCGAGGTGGTCGTTCCAGGGGGAGATGCCGTGAGCAAGATAAGCATCGTGTCTGCAGACGGACACTCGGTGATGCCCACCGAGCTGTGGTCGGAGTACCTCGAACCGGCCTTCCACGAGTACCTCCCACAGATGCGAGCCGACAACGCCGTGAACGAGCGGGCCATGATCCCGCTCAACAACGCGTTGATGGTGCCGGCGCTCGACGTGTTCGACACCGAGGAGGCCTACCGCGACGGCGGCTGGAACGGCGCCTGGGACAAGGACATCCGCGTGGCCCAGATGGACCGTGAGGGCATCGCCGCCGAGTTCGTCCACCACGGCTTCTTCCGGGTGAGCGACCTCGGCTTCAGCGTGATGAACGACACCTTCCCGGCCGCGGTGGTCGACGCCGGGTCGCGTGCCCACGACCGCTGGGCCTACGACACGTTCGGCGGCGACGACCGCCTCCTGCTGATCGGCAGCATCGGCTCCTGCCTCGACCGCGACTCCCTGCTGACCCAGCTGAGGTGGGTTGCCGACCACGGCTTCATCGGCACCTACGCGCCCGGCTTCCTCTCCATGACCGGCCAGCCTCCCCTCGACGACGAGTACTGGGACCCGGTCTGGGCGCTCTATGCCGAGCTCGGCCTGACCGTGGTCGTGCACGCCGGCTGGGGCATGGCCCAGGGCTACGCCTTCGACGAGATCACCAAGGCCTGCGAGGTGGTCGACGCCAAGAACGGCACCGACATGGACCTCATCATGGAGCTCGCCTCGGGCCTGTTCAGCTCGCAGTTCTTCGCCGACCTCGGCCACCGCCGCGCCCTCTGGCAGCTGATGCTCGGCGGTGTGTTCGACCGCCACCCCGGCCTGCGGGTGATGTTCACCGAGGTCCGGGCCGACTGGATCCCCGCCACCCTCGCCCTGCTCGACTCGGCGTTCGAGCGCCACCGCGCCGACCTTCCGACCACGCGACGTCCGAGCGACCTCTGGCGGTCCAACTGCCTCGCCGGCGTGTCGTTCCTCCACAAGGTCGAGATCGAGCGGCGGGCCGAGATCGGCGTCGACCGGATGAGCTTCGGACGCGACTACCCCCACGCCGAGGGCACCTGGCCGAACACCTCCGACTACCTCCGCGACCTCTTCGCGGGGGTTCCTGAGGCCGACACCCGGAAGATCCTCGGAGAGAACCTCATCCGCTTCCTCGGCCTCGACGCCGCCCGCATCGCCGAGATCGCTGAGCAGGTCGGACCGAGGCTCGACGAGGTCACCGGGGGGGCGGCCGTCGACGACGCCCTGTTGTCCCACCTCGGCGACCGCTGCGGCTACCTCAAGCCCTTCGAAGGCGACACCCGGATCGCCGAGCTCGAGCCGATGCTCGACGAGGACCTCGCCCGGCTCGCCAGCGCCGGCTGACACGACCGCCGCCGCCCTCGCCCTCGAACGCCCGCCCTGATCCGGTCCGGGCGCGCCACCCCACGCGGGTCCCGCCCGCCCACACCACCCGGAGGATCCATGGCGACCGACCCGATCGCTGAGCAGCTGCAGGTGCTGCTCGACAAGCAAGCCATCACCGAGGTGCTGCACACCTACTGCATCGCCCTCGACCGCAAGGACCGCGAGCTGGGCTACTCGGTCTGGCACGCCGATGGAACGGCCCGCTACGAGGGCATGTTCGACGGGCTCGGCCACGAGTTCATCGACTTCGGCATGGCCGGTCACGAGACCGCCCTGCCGGTGTCGAGCCACCAGCTCTCCAACATCGTCATCGAGGTCGACGGCGACCACGCCACCAGCGACAGCTACGTCACCGCGGCGTCCTCGATGGCCGGCACCGACCGCATCTACTTCATCAAGGGCCGCTACCACGACACCTGGTCCCGCCGAGACGGCGTCTGGCGCATCGCCGAGCGACGGTTCGCGACCGACCTGTGGTACCTCGCCCCGCTGAACCACGACCTCATGCCCACCATGGAGAGCCCGGCCTGAGCCGGGGCTCGGAGAAGAGGACGACGATGGAAGGACTCCGAGGGGCAACGGTCATCCTGTTCGGCGGCGCCGGCGGGATCGGGTCGGCGACCTCCCTGCGGCTGGGAGCCGAAGGGGCCAACGTGGTGGTGGCGTCGCGCACCGAGGCCAACGCCGAGAAGGTCGCCGCGCAGATCCGCGAGGCGGGCGGGAGCGCCCTCGGCGTGGGCGTCGACATCGGCGACGAGAGATCCGTCGCCGGCGCCGTCAAGGCGGCGACCGACACGTATGGCGCGATCGGCGCCGTGCACGTCAACGCCGCCAACATGGCGATGGACATCATCACCAACGACTCCGACGCAGCCAGCATCGACCTCGACGTGTTCGACCAGACGATACGGACGAACCTGCGGGGCTACCTCGTGTGCACCCAGGCCACCCTTCCCGCCCTGCTCGAGCACGGCGGCGGATCGATCGTCTACACCAGCTCGGCCGCGGTCTGGGCCGGAGAGCCCGAGCGCCCCGCCTACGCCATGAGCAAGGGCGCCATCGGCCCCCTCGTCCGCCACGTGGCGTCGAGGTGGGGCCGCGAGGGCATCCGCGCCAACGCGGTGGCCCCCGGGCCGACCGTGAGCGACGAGATGGACCGGATGCTCCCGCCCGAATACAAGGAGCAGATGCTGGCCACGTTGCGCCACCGTCGCCTCGGCCGCCCTGACGACATCGCGGCGATGGTCGCCTTCCTGATGTCGTCGGAGGGCGAGTGGATCAACGGCCAGGAGATCCGCGTCGACGGCGGCCGCATCATCTGACCCGCACCACGGCGGACCTTCGAACACACCGATCACCAGGGGGACACATGGCAGACCAGGCGCCACGAACGCTCGAGGAACGGATCCAACGCCTCGAGGACATCGAGGACATCAAGCAGCTCAAGGCGTTGTACTTCGAGTACGCCGACGGCCAGGACTGGGAGCGCTACGGCAGCGAGGTCATCACCGAGGACTTCTACTTCGACAGCGATGCCGAGCCGATCCAGGGTCGCGACGCCGTCATCGAGATGGTGTCCACCTCGCTCAAGGGTGCCACCACCGTGCACCACGGCCACACGCCCCGCATCGAGGTCGACGGTGACACCGCCACGGGCCGTTGGCACATGGCCGACTACGTGACCATTCCGCTCCCTGAGGGCGAGGCCTACGTCATCCGGGGCTACGGCTACTACGACGAGACCTACCGCCGCACCCCCGATGGCTGGCGTATCAGCAGCTCGCGGATGACACGCATCCGGGTCGACAGCGAGGGCGCCGACTTCGCCATGGCGGACACCGAGTCGTGACCGCCTCCAACACATCGGAGACCACGGCCGACCTCGTCGTCATCGGCAGCGGGGCGGCCGGGCTCACCGGCGCCCTCGTCGCCGCCCTCGGCGGCGCCCGGGTGATCGTCATCGAGAAGGCCGATCAGCTGGGCGGTACCACCGCCGTCTCGGGTGGCGGGGCGTGGATCCCCAACAACCACCTGGCCGAGAC
>DATDIY010000085.1:0-3644 GCA_036520815.1 Acidimicrobiales bacterium | reverse complement strand
GTCGACATCGAGCTCGCCATCCAGCTCGAGGATCTCCCTACCGCCGATGTGGCCAGTGCCGCCCTGCAGAACGGGGTCTGTGTGATCGTGGAGAGCCTCACCCGGGCCGCCGCCGTGTCGGACACCCTGGCGCCGGAGCATCTGGCCATTCACGTCGCCGACCCACGAGCGGTCGCCATGCGTGTCCGCAACTACGGGTCCATATTCGTGGGCACGACGGCTGCGGAGGCCTTCGCCGACTACGGCGCCGGGCCCAACCACGTACTGCCCACCGGTGGCGGCGCCCGTTACTCGGGCGGGCTGTCGGTGCTCACGTTCCTGAAGGCGTCGACATGGCTGGCGGTCGACCATCCCGAGGCTCTCATCGAGGACACGGCGCGTCTCGCCCGACTCGAAGGTCTCGAGGCTCATGCCCGGGCCGCCCTGGGCAGGTCTCGCCCGACCTAGCTCGAAAGGTGCCCCCTGCCGGGCAAGCCGGAGCAGACCACCGGTAGGGTCGGCTTCCGCGTACAGCGGACCCGGCATTGTGAGGAGGTGACGAGCAATGGTGCTCAAGGTGGCCGTCGGGCCCGAACTGATCCATGGCGACGCCGAAGAAGGCTACGGCCCGGTCGCCGACGCCTTCAGGCAGAACTTCGCCTCAGGACAGGAGATCGGCGCCGCCTGCGCCGTCTACCGGGACGGGCGCAAGGTCGTCGACCTCTGGGGTGGCTACCGCGATGGGGTCGTCCGCGCCCCCTGGGAGGAGGACACGATCGTCACCATGTTCTCCACCACCAAGGGCGTCTCCGGCATCCCCCTGGCCATGGCCCATTCCCGCGGGCTGCTCCACTACGACAACCCCGTCGCCGAGTACTGGCCCGAGTTCGCCGCGGCGGGCAAGGAGCGAGTCACGGTCCGTCAGCTGCTCTCCCATCAAGCCGGTCTCTGTGCGCTCGACCCCCCGCTGGCATTGGAGGATCTGGCCTCACTCGACCGGATGGCGGAGGTGCTCGCCGCCCAGGCCCCCGCATGGGAGCCGGGGACACGGCACGGCTACCACGGGATCACTCTGGGCTGGTACGAGGGTGAGCTGATCCGACGGGTGGACCCTGCCGGCCGGTCCCTCGGCCGCTTCTTCGCCGACGAGGTCGCCGGCCCGCTCGGGATCGACTTCTTCATCGGGCTCCCGGAGTCGGTGCCCGACGAGCGCCGGGCGACGACCCACGGCTACAAGCCGTGGGAGATGCCGTTCCACTTGGGTGCGATGCCGAGGAAGTTCGTCGTCGGGTTCCTCAACCCGAGGAGCATCACCTACAAGACGTTCGGGAACCCGAGGATCCTCGGTCTGATCAACAACTACAACCGGCGTGACGTCCTCGCAGTGGAGATCCCGGCGGCCAATGGCACCGGCGAGGTGCGGGCGGTGGCGGCCGCATACGGCGAGCTGGCGACCGGTGGGCACCGGCTCGGGATCACACCCGACACGCTCACCGCACTCTCCAACCCGGCAGTGCCCCCGACCGAGGGCCTCTTCGACGAGGTCTTGCGGCTCGACTCCATCTTCTCCCTCGGTTACGTCAAGCCCTTCCCCTCGTTCCGGTTCGGGTCAACCGCCGGTCTCGCTTTCGGCACCCCTGGCGCCGGTGGGTCGTTCGGTTTCGCCGACCCGGACACCGGGGTCGGGTTCGCCTATGCGATGAACCGGTCTGGATTCCACCTGTGGGACGACCCTCGCGAGCTCGCGCTGCGCTCGGCGCTCTACGACGTGCTCGACGCCGGGCCGCAGACCCCGGATGCGGTGGGCGGCCGGTGACGTCCCGGATCTTCACCAGCCCGCTTCCCGACGTCGAGATCCCGGACACGGCTCTCACGCCGTATGTGTTTCGCCATACCGAACGTCTCGCCAACGAGGTCGCCGTGGTCGACGGGCCGACTGGCCGCTCCTACACCTATGCCGAGCTCCACGGAGCGGTGCGCAAGGTGGCAGGAGGCCTGCTCGCCGCCGGGTTGGAGCGGGGTGACGTAGTGGCCATCCTCTCGCCAAACATCCCGGAGTACGCCATCGTCTTCCACGCCGTCGCTCTCGCCGGCGGCACCGTGACGACGATCAACCCCACTTACACCGTCGACGAGGTCGCCTTTCAGCTCCGTGACGCCGGCGCCCGCGTCCTGGTCACCATCGGGCTGTTCCTGGAGACGGCCACGGCGGCAGCGAAGGAGACCGGGGTCACCGAGATCTATCTCATCGGCGATCCCGTGGACGGCTACGGCTCGTTCTTCGGGCTGCTCGCTGCAGATCCGATCGACCAGGTCGAGGTCGATCCGGCGTCACACGTCGTCGTGCTGCCCTACTCGTCGGGCACCACCGGCTTGCCCAAGGGTGTCGAGCTGACCCATCGCAACCTGGTCGCCAATCTGGCCCAGACCTCGGCCCTCTCCAACACCGCCGAGGGCGAGGTGATCCTCGCCGTCTTGCCCTTCTTCCACATCTCCGGGATGCAGGTGCTGATGAACGGGGTGCTCTTCAATGGGGCGAGCACCGTGACGATGCCCCGTTTCGATCTCGCCGAGTTCCTCCGCACCATCCAGGACCACCGGGTGACCCGCGTGGCGGCGGTGCCCCCGATGGTGCTGGCGCTGGCCAAGCACCCCATGGTCGACGACTACGACCTGACCTCCCTGATCCAGGTCGGCTCCGGGGCAGCCCCGCTCAGCGCCGAGGTCGAGATCGAGGCGGCGCGCCGGACCGGGGCCGAGGTGACCCAGGGTTTCGGGCTCACCGAGACCAGCCCGGTCACCCACATGCCCCTGGTTGGGAAGTCCCGGTCCGGTTCGATCGGGGTCCTGATCCCCAACACCGAGGCCCGCGTCGTCGACCCGGAGACCCAGGAGGACCTCGGTGTCGACCAACCGGGTGAGTTGTGGTTGCGCGGGCCCCAGGTGATGAAGTCGTATCTCAACGCACCCGACGCCACCGCCCAGAGCCTCGATGCCGATGGCTGGCTGCACACTGGCGACATCGGCAGAGTCGACGCCGACGACCACTGGTACATCACCGACCGGCTCAAGGAGCTGATCAAGTACAAGGGCTTCCAGGTCGCGCCCGCCGAGCTCGAAGCGGTGCTCCTCACCCATCCCGGGGTCGTCGACGCCGCGGTCATCGGAGTCCCCGACGAGGAGGCGGGCGAGGTCCCCAAGGCCTTCGTCGTTCTCCGCCCCGACGTCGATGTCGACGCCGAAGAGGTGATGAACCACGTGGCGGCGAAGGTGGCCTCCTACAAGAAGGTCCGAGAGGTCGAGTTCATCGATCAGATCCCCAAGTCGCTCTCCGGCAAGATCCTGCGCCGGGTGTTGCGGGATAGGGAGATGTCCGGTGGCTGACCCCGACGCACTGCGTCGGGACTTCGCCCGTCTCCACGAGAAGGGGACGTTCGTGGTCCCCAACGTCTGGGACGTCGGCTCCGCCTGTGTCTTCGAGTCGGTCGGTGCCAGTGCGGTCGCCACCACCAGCTCGGGGCTCGCCGCCGCCTTGGGGCGTCACGACCAGACGGTCACGCTCGACGAGCTCGCGGAAATGGTCGGCGACGTCTGTGCTCGGATCTCGATACCGGTGAGCGTCGACTCCGAGTCCGGGTTCTCCGACACGGTGGAGGGTCTCGATG
>DATDIY010000084.1:0-14476 GCA_036520815.1 Acidimicrobiales bacterium | reverse complement strand
GAGCGAGCGAGCGACGCCGTCGACGACTGGCGAGAGACGGCGGCCGACACCCGAAGAACCCGGCGTCAGGCCGAGGATCTCATCCGCCGGCAGCTCGAGCGATCCGGCCTCTGACCGGCGAATCGACCGTCGGTGCCAGTCGTTAGGCTGAGCCGCACCATGACCCCCATGACCGCCACCCAGCTGCGGCGCGCCTTCCTGGCGTTCTTCGAGGAGCGGGGCCACACCGTCGTCCCCTCGGCGAGCCTCATCCCGCACGATCCCGACCTGCTGTTCACGGTGGCGGGCATGGTGCCGTTCAAGCCGTACTTCCTGGGCGAGCAGGCCGCCCCCTTCCCGCGGGCGACCACCGTGCAGAAGTGCGTGCGGGCCGGCGGCAAGGACTCCGACCTGGAGGAGGTCGGCCGCGATGCCCGCCACCTGAGCTTCTTCGAGATGCTCGGCAACTTCAGCTTCGGCGACTACTTCAAGCACGAGGCCATCCCGATGGCGTGGGACATGGTCACCAACCTGTTCGGGATCGACCCCGACCAGCTGTGGGTCACCTGTCACGTCACCGACGACGAGGCCGCCGAGATCTGGCGTGACGAGGTCGGGGTCGACCCGGCCCGCATCCAGCGCCTCGATGCCGACAACTGGTGGGGGCCCCCCGGTGGCCCTCCTGGTCCGTGCGGACCCTGCTCGGAGCTCTACGTCGACAAGGGCCCCGCCTACGGCGCCGACGGCGGCCCGGCGCAGGGTTCGGAGGATCGCTTCCTCGAGATCTGGAACCTCGTGTTCATGCAGTTCGGCCGCGACCTCGACGGCGTCGACACGGAGCTTCCGAAGAAGAACATCGACACCGGCGCCGGTCTCGAGCGAATCCTCGGGGTCCTGCAGGGTGTCGACTCCGTCTTCGAGACCGACGTGCTCGCTCCACTCGTGGAGACGGCCCAGAGCGTCACCGGCACTCGCCTGGGCGCGGGCGAACGTTCCGACATCTCGCTGCGCATCCTGGCCGAGCACGCCCGCGCCATGAGCTTCCTCGTGAGCGACGGCGTGTTCCCCTCGAACGAGGGCCGCGGGTACGTGCTGCGTCGCATCATCCGTCGGGCGGTGCGCGAGGCGTACCTGCTCGGCGTCGGCGACCTGGTGACGCCTGACCTGGTCGACACCACCGTCGCGGTCATGGGCGAGTCGTATCCCGACCTCGTCACGCACCACGACTTCGTGCGCAACGTGGTGGCTCGGGAGGAGGAGCGGTTCCGAGCCACGCTGCGCTCGGGCACCGCGCTGCTCGACGCCGAGCTCGACAAGCTCGGGCCCGGTGCCTCGATCGGCGGTTCGGTCGCGTTCCTGCTCCACGACACCCACGGGTTCCCGCTGGAGCTGACCCGTGAGATCGGCCTCGAGCGCGGTCACGACGTCGACCAGGCCGGCTTCGACCTCGAGATGGCCGAGCAGCGCCGACGGGCCAAGGAGGCTCGCCGGAGCGGCACCGGTGAGTCGGCCGAGACCTTCGCCGAGATGGCCGAGCAGTTCGGGCCGACCGAGTTCGTCGGCGACGGTTTCGACGACGCCGATGCCGTGGTGATCGGGCTCACCGAGGATTCCGTCGTGCTCGATCGCACGCCCTTCTACGCTGAGTCCGGCGGCCAGGTCGGCGACACCGGGTGGATCAGCTCTGACACCGGGCGGGCCGAGATCGTCGACACCGTGTACGGAGCGCCGGGCGTCGTCCGTCACAAGATCGGCAACCTCGAGGGCGAGCTCGAGGTGGGTCAGGCCGTGCGGGCAACCATCGACGGTGAGCGGCGCGCCGCCATCCGCCGCAACCACACCGCCACCCACCTGCTGCACTGGGCGCTGCGCGAGGTGCTGGGCGACCATGTCAAGCAGCAGGGCTCCCTCGTGGCGCCCGACCGGCTGCGCTTCGACTTCAGCCACTACGAGGCGCTGAGCGACGACGAGATCCGTCGCATCGAGGACCTCGTCGCCGCCGACGTGTTGGCCAATCCGCCGGCGCGCCACTACGAGACGACCATGGACCATGCCCAGGAGGTCGGCGCCATCGCCTTCTTCGGCGACAAGTACGGCGACGTGGTGAAGGTGCTCGAGGCCGGTCCCCACTCGACGGAGCTCTGCGGCGGCACCCATGTGAAGGCCCTGGGCGACATCGGCCCGGTGAAGATCATCAGCGAGTCCTCCATCGGATCCAACATCCGTCGTCTCGAGGCGGTTTCGGGAACCGGTCCGCTGGAACGGCTCCGAGCTGACGAGGAGCAGATCAAAGCGGCCGCCGAGGTCCTCGGCGTGGCCACCGACGAGCTCGTCGACGCCGTGTCTCGCCGGGTGGCCGAGTCCAAAGAGCTCCGGGCCCGGGTGCGCGAGCTCGAGCGTCAGGCCGCCTCGGGTCGCAGCGGCGAGCTGGCGTCGGCGGCGATCGACGGTGTGGTGGTCGCCCGCGTCGACGGGCTCGACCGCGAAGCCCTGCGCGACCTCGCAGTGGCGGTGCGCGACGCCGCCGGCATCCGCGGCGTGGTGCTCGGCAGCGCCCCGGAGGCGGGCGGGGTCGCCCTGGTCGCCGCCGTGACGCCCGACAGCGGGCTCCACGCCAGCGAGCTCATCGCCGATGCCGCCAGGGCGGTGAAGGGTGGTGGGGGCAAGAGCCCCGATCTCGCCGTCGCCGGCGGGAAGGACCCCGCGGCGCTCGACGAGGCCCTCGACCTGGCCCGGGCGGCGGCGGGGCTCGTCTAGCAGCGTGCGGGCCCTCGGCATCGACCTCGGCAGCCGACGCATCGGCGTCGCCTTGTGCGATTCGGCGGGAACGCTGGCCACCCCCTACGAGACCGTCGAGCGCTCCGGCGACGTCGCCCTCGACCACCGGCGCCTGCTCGCCCTCGCCGAGGAAGCCGAGGTCGAATGCCTCGTGGTGGGCCTCCCGCTGTCGCTCGACGGCACCGTCGGGCCGGCCGCCCAGGGTGTCCTCGACGAGATCGACCGACTGCGGTCGACCACACCGCTCCCCGTGGAAACCTACGATGAGCGTCTGACCACGGTGACGGCCGATCACCTCCTTCGCCAGGGCGGAAGAGGCGGGCGGGCTCGCCGCAAGGTGGTCGACCAGACCGCCGCTGCCGTCCTGCTCCAGGGGTGGCTCGATGCCCGGGCCGCCCGTCGTCACCGTCTCGATCCGCCGCCCTCCTCCGACGCCTAGCCCGATTCGAGAGCGACACGTGCCAGACCAGCCCGACCCGTTCGAGATCCTCGGCCTGGAGCCCGATGGGCACCCGCCGGCGCACTCGTCGCCCGGTCCCCGGTCCCCGGCTCCCTCGTCCACTGCGGTGGACGAGGGCTACGACGACGGGGCCGGATACGACGATCCGTCGGTTGAGGCCGGGGACTGGGACGACGACGGTGGGGAGTACGTGCACCTCAGCGCCGGAGCCGGCCGCGGCGGGGGTCGGCGCTGGGGACTGGTGCTGCTCGGCTTCCTCGTCGTGATCGTGCTGTTGGTCGGTGTGGCCGCGGTGTGGGTGAAGGGTCAGGTCGATCCCGGGAGCCCGGGTGAGGAGGTCTCCTTCGTCGTCCCCACCGGGAGCACCACCTCCGACATCGCCACGATGCTCGCTGACAAGCGGATCATCACCAACGCCACCGTCTTCGAGTGGTACCTGAAGGTGAAGCGCGAGGATCCCCAGTTCCAGGCGGGGGAGTACGAGGGGATGCGGGTCAACTCCTCGATGGGCGACGTGGTCGACATCCTCAAGGCGGGTCCTGCGCCCCCCAGGGACGTCACCTTCCTCGTGCGTGAGGGCCTGTGGGAGTCCGAGACCCGCCAACTGATCCTCGACACGTTCCCGGGGATCGACCCGGCCGCACTCGACGCCGCCCTCACCGGCACCCACCCCGCGCTGCAGCCGCAGGGATCGACCGATCTCGAAGGCTTCCTCTTCCCCGCCACCTACGAGGTGCCCGAGGCCCAGACGAGCGATGCGCAGGCGCTGGTCAACCAGATGGTCGCCGCCTTCGACGCGGTGTCGAGCCAGACCGGGTTGCCCGATGCGACGGCAAAGCTCCAAGGGGTGGCCGGCTCGCGTCAGATCACGCCCTACCAGGCGCTCATCGTGGCGTCCCTGGTCGAGGCGGAGGCCAAGGTCCCCGAGGACCGGCCCAAGATCGCCCGGGTGATCTACAACCGGCTGAAGGAGGGGATGACCCTCGGAATCGACGCCACGGTGCTCTACGCCATCGGCGAGCGCACCGATTCGCTCACCCAGAGCCAGCTGGCCACTGACTCGCCGTACAACACGCGGGTGAAGGCGGGCCTGCCGCCGACGCCGATCAACTCCCCGGGCCGGGCTTCCATCGACGCCGCGCTGAACCCGGCGGAGGGGGACTGGCTCTACTACGTGCTCACCGACACCGACGGCCGCCACTACTTCACCGACAGCTACTCGGACTTCCAGCGAGCCGTGAACGACGCCCAGGACCGGGGCGTCTTCTGATGGAGGCCCCCACGGGGGCGACCCGGCTGGCTGCGGTCATCGGCTCCCCCGTGCGCCACTCCTTGTCGCCCACGATCCACAACGCCGCGTTCGCCGCCGCTGGGCTCGACTGGGTGTACGTCGCCCTCGAGGTCGCCGAGGGCCGAGTGCCCGAGGCGCTGGCCGGCATGCGCGCGCTCGGGGTCGGTGGCTTGTCGGTCACGATGCCCCACAAGGAGGCGGTGGCCGACGCGTGCGATCGCCTCACCGACGACGCGGCGATCCTCGGTGCCGTCAACTGCGTCGTCCCCCACGAGGGCGAGCTGGTCGGTCACAACACCGACGGGCCCGGATTCGTGGCCGCTCTCGCGGCCGATGGTGTCGAGCCCGTGGCCCGGCGATGCGTCGTCCTCGGGGCTGGCGGGGCGGCGCGCTCGGTCGCCCTGGCGTTGGCGCGGGCCGGGGCCGAAGAGGTGGCCGTCGTCAACCGCACGGAGGAACGAGCCCGCCGGGCGGTCGAGATGCTGGGGAGTCGCGGACGGCTGGTCGGGCCCACTGAGGTGTTCGGCGCGGTGCGGGCGGCCGAGCTGGTGGTGAACGCCACCTCGGTCGGCATGGGCCGTCCGGCGCCCGATGACCTGCCGGTCGACCCCGGTCTGCTGCACGAAGGGCAGGTCGTGATCGATCTCGTCTATCAGCCGCTCGAGACGCCGCTTCTGGCGGCGGCGAGGGATCGCGGCGCGGTCACCGTGAACGGCCTCCCGATGCTGGTCCACCAGGCGGCGGTGGCCTTCCACCTCTGGACCGGGGTCGAGGCACCGATCGCGGCGATGGACTCTGCGGTCCGGGCGTCGCTCTGACCGCTCGCAGGCCCAGACCCTGAGCCGGCTCAACTCCTGGGTCGGACGGCCCAGGAGGCCTCGGGGGCAGAGAAATCGCTCCACCACGGGGGTGGTCGTGCCGACAACTTCCGCAGAGAACGGTGACGGCACTCGTCACCCCCGTTGGTAGGAGGCGCGCTGTGGCTCTGCAAGGCAGCATCGACACCTTCGCCCTGGACGACGTGCTTCGTCTCGTGGCGAGCACATCCAAGAGCGGTCGACTGACCCTGCGCGGCACACGCGGCGAGGGGGAGCTGGTCGTGCGCGACGGCTACGTCCTCGGTGGATCGGTCACGACCGACGAGCGCATCGACGAGCCCCACGAGCTGGTGTTCGAGCTGCTGCGCCTCGACGACGGGGACTTCGTCTTCGAGTCCGTGGAGATCGACGACTTCGCCGGCGTCGAGCCGACCGAGGTGAGCCTGGTGCTCGAGTCGGCCACCGAGCTGCTCGACGAGTGGCGGGAGATCGAAGCTGTCATCCCCGATCACCGAGCGGTGGTCGCGCTGGCCGCGGACGGGCCCGATGGCACCGTGAAGATCGACCCGGGCCAGTGGCAGATGATCGCCGTCATCGCCGGTGGCGCCCCGGTCGGCGAGCTGGGCCAACGCCTCGACACCAGCACCCTCGAGACCGGCCGAGTGCTGCGATCGCTGGTCGAGCTGGGCCTCCTCTCCGTCTCGGAGGCCGAGGTGCTCGAGGACGAGATCGAAGAGCAGGCCGAGCTGGCCGACGTCGCCGCCCTCGAGATCGTCGAGGTCGAGGTGCCGGTCGAGGCCTTCGAGGTCGACACCGATCCTCTGGCCGCGACGTTCGAGCCCGGTGTGTGGGCCGACGAGCCGGCGTCCTACAACGGCAACGGCAACGGCACCAACGGTCACGCCGAGGTCGACACCGAGGTTCTGTTCGAGAGCGTCCATGACGCCACCGCGGTCTCCCTGACCGACTCCCACCTCGAGTCCGAGGCCGAGTCGTGGGACGCGCTGGACACCGTGCCGGCCGACCCCGCCGAGTTCGCCCATCGTCTGGCCGAGCTCTCGCCGCAGGCCGCCAAGGCCGTCGCTGCCGCCGCCCGGGCCACCACCGTCGAGGAGCGCGATGCCGCCCTCGCCGAACTGGACGGCACCGGCGAAGAGGTCGACCACGACGTGCTGCTGCAGCTGCTCGGCCCGATCGAGGGCTGACCCGCACCTCGCGGGCCATCACGGCCACTACGGTCCTCGCCCGTGATCGCCCGCTTGGTCGTCTGTGCTGTTCTCGCGCTGCCCGCCGGCTGGTTCGCCGGCGTGCTCGCCGACCGGATTCCCGACCGCGAGCCGCTGTTCCGGCCGCTCAAGGCGGTCCACCTCGGCGGCCGAGACCTCGCCCTGCACGTCGGGGTGCTGGCGCTGTTCCTACTGGCGGCCTGGCGATTCGACGACGGGACCTGGGGCGAGACCCTCGCCTACTGCGCCCTGTTCGGTGTGCTGGTCGCCCTCAGCGCCATCGACATCGAGCACTACCGGCTGCCGGACCTCATCGTCCTCCCGAGCCTGCTGGCATCGGTCCCGCTGATCGCGATCCTGTCGATCGTCGACGGCGAGGCCGGGCGCATCCGCTATGCGCTGGCCGGTGCGGCCCTGTACTTCGGGTTCCTGTTCGTGGCCCACTTGATCTCGCCTAGGGGCATGGGCTTCGGAGACGTGAAGTTGGCCGCCCTGATGGGGCTCTACGTGGGATGGCTGGGTGCGAGCTTCGTCGATGCCCTCGCGCTCGTGCTGTGGGCCATGCTCATCGGGTTCGCCGTCGGCACCGTGTTCGGCATCGCCCTGCTCGTCGCTCGACGTCGCAACCGGCCGTTCCCGTTCGGGCCCTTCCTGGCCCTCGGCGCCGTGGTCGCCATCCTGGTGAGCCGCGGGCTGCTGACCGGCTGAGCGGCCTACTGGCTTCGGGCGCCGACGGGCCCACCGGTAGATTGGTCCGGTGCTGCGCTTCCTGACCGCTGGCGAATCCCACGGCAAGGCCCTCGTCGTCGTCGTCGAGGGGCTCCCTGCCGGACTGCCCATCACCGTCGAGCAGATCGGCGACGAGCTCGCCCGTCGGCGTCTGGGCTACGGCCGCGGGCCGCGGATGCGCTTCGAGGCCGACGAGCTCACCCTGCTGGCCGGCATCCGCCACGGTGTCACCCTCGGCTCGCCTGTCGCCATCGAGATCGGCAACAGCGAGTGGGAGCGCAAGTGGACCGAGGAGATGTCCCCGCATCCCGGCCAGACCACCAAGAAGGTCACCACGCCCAGACCGGGCCACGCCGACCTCACCGGCATGCAGAAGTACGCCTTCGACGACGCCCGCAACGTGCTCGAGCGGGCCTCGGCGCGCGAGACCGCGGCACGGGTCGCCGTCGGTGCGGTGGCCAAGGCCCTGCTCGCCGAGCTCGGCGTCGAGATCGGCTCCCACGTCGTGCAGCTGGGCGCGGTTCGCACAGCGTCGTCGGCCCGGCCCGGCCCCGGTGCGCTCCTCGATGTCGACCGGTCGGAGGTTCGCTGCGCCGACTTCGAGGCCGAGGCGGCCATGATCCAGGAGATCAAGGCGGCCGCCAAGGCGGGCGACTCGCTCGGCGGTGTCGCCGAGGTCCTCGCCTACGGCGTGCCCATCGGGCTCGGTAGCCACGTCCACTGGGACCGCAAGCTCGATGGTCTGCTGGCCCAGGCCCTCATGAGCATCCAGGCGGTGAAGGGCGTCGAGATCGGCGAGGGCTTCGATGTCGCTGGCCGCCGGGGGAGCGAAGCCCACGACCCGATCGTGTGGGATGCCGAGGCCTCCACCTACCGGCGCCTGTCGGCCAACGCCGGCGGCATCGAGGGCGGGATGTCCACCGGCGAGGTGCTCGTCGCCCACGTGGCCATGAAGCCGCTCGCCACCCTGAACCGCCCCGTGCTCGCCACCGTCGACACCGCCACCAAGGACGCCACCGTCTCGTTCCGCGAGCGCACCGACGTCACCGCGGTCCCCGCCATGGGTGTGGTGGCCGAGGCGATGGTGGCGCTCGTGCTCGCCGGTGAGGCGATGCGCAAGTTCGGCGGCGACTCGCTCGGCGAGGTGGTCCGCAACCACCGCACCTACGTCGAGCAGGTCCGCGAGCAGACCGCCCGGATCGACACCGACGGGGCGCCCGAAGAGAGCGCCGAGCTGAACTGGGACGCCGGTCAGGCCTTCGCCGGCGACGACGACGGGGCGGACCCCCCGGCCGGACCGGTCTCGTGACCGACGCCGCGCCCGGGCGCTCCGGTCACGTGGTGCTGGTCGGGATGTTGGGCGCCGGCAAGACCACGACCGGTCGACGCCTGGCCTCGGCGCTCGGTCGGCCCTTCGCCGACAGCGACTCGCTGATCGAGGCGGCGACCGGCCGCACCGTCCGCGAGATCTTCGAGACGGACGGAGAGCCGGCGTTCCGGCGCCTCGAGAGCGAGGTCCTCGCCCGCTCCCTGTCGTCGGGCGAGCCCACCGTCGTGGCCGCCGCGGGTGGCGTCGTGCTCGATCCTGCCAACCGGGAGCTGCTCGGTCGGGCCGGCACCGTGGTGTGGCTCCGAGCGCCGATCGGTGTGCTCGTCGGCCGGGTGGGGCGTTCCGACCACCGTCCCGCCGTGCAGGCCGACCCACGTGGCACCCTGCAGACGATGGAGGACGACCGCACCGAGCTGTACCGCGAGGTCGCCGACGTCACGGTCGACTCGTCGGCGCCGATCGACGACGTGGTGGCACGGATCGAGGCGGTCGTGCTCGACCGGGAGGCGACCTCGTGATCGTCGTCCCGGTCACACTCGCGGAGCGCTCCTACGACGTCATCGTCGGCGACGGGGTGCGCCACGAACTGGCTCGTGTCGTACCCGCCTCGGCCCGCCGGGTCGCGGTGGTCACCCAACCGGGCATCGGCGTCGACGTCGATCCGGGTCGCGAGTTCCGGGTGTTCGAGATCGGGTCGGGGGAAGAGGTCAAGAGCCTCTCCACCGTCGAGCAGCTCTGCCGTGACTTCGCCCAGTGGGGCCTGAACCGCGCCGACGCCGTCGTCGCTGTCGGGGGCGGGCTGGTCACCGACACCGCCGGCTTCGCTGCGGCCGTGTACCACCGCGGGGTGCCCGTCGTGCACGTCTCCACGACCCTGCTCGGCCAGATCGACGCCGCCGTCGGGGGCAAGACGGGCGTGAATCTCCCCGAGGGCAAGAACCTCGTCGGTGCGTTCTGGCAGCCGACCGCGGTGCTGTGCGACACCGAGGTGCTGGCCACGCTCCCGCCCCGTGAGTACCGCAGCGGTCTCGGCGAGATGGCCAAGTACCACTTCCTCGGCCGGGACGACCTCGACACGCTGCCGATCGACGAGCGCGTCGCCGCCTGCGTGGCGATCAAGGCCGCGGTGGTGTCCGGCGACGAGCGGGAGGGGGGCCGGCGGGCCGTCCTGAACTACGGCCACACCCTGGCCCACGCTCTCGAGATCGCCACCGACCACCAGCTCACCCACGGCGAAGCGGTGGCCGTCGGCATCGTGTTCGCCGGGGAGCTCGGCCATCGGCTGGGGCGCATCGACGCGCACCGGCTGGCCGAGCACCGTCGGGTGGTCGCCGGCTACGACCTGCCGTCGACCATGCCCGAGGGGCTCGACAACGCCGAGCTCGTCGAGCTGATGGGTCGGGACAAGAAGGCCCTCGACGGGCTCACCTTCGTGCTCGACGGACCCGACGGGGTCGAGTTGGTCACCGGGGTGGCCCGGGCCGACATCGAGGCGGCGCTCGACGCCGTCCGCACCGGGGGAGAGCTCTCGTGACCGACGCCCACGCCCACACACTCGTGCTGCTGCTCTCGGGCCCCAACCTCAACCTGTTGGGCGAGCGCGAGCCAGAGGTGTACGGCACCGCCACCCTCGCCGACCACGTCGCCACCGCCCGGGGTGCCGGCGGCCGGTACGGCATCGAGATCGAGGACCTGCAGTCGAACCACGAGGGCGACCTGGTCGAGGCCATCCACGCCGCACGTGGCCGATGCGCGGCGATCATCGTCAACCCGGGCGCCTTCACCCATTACTCGTGGGCTCTCCACGATGCCCTGGCCGCCTTCGAGGGGCCGGTCGTCGAGCTGCACCTGTCCAACCCGGAGGCCCGGGAGGAGTGGCGCCACACCTCGGTCGTGGCGCCGGTCGCCACCGGCACCATCGCCGGGTTCGGTGGCGACGGCTACCGCCTGGCGGTGGAAGCGGTGGCCCAGCTGCTCGGGTTGACCCAACCGTGACCTCGCTCGCCGAGCGGGTGGCGGACCTGCCGCCGATGGACGTGGCCGGTCGCGGCGATCGGCTGCGCGAGCTGTTCGCGGCGGAGCGCATCGACGGCCTGTTGGTCACCTCGCTGACCAACATCCGGTACCTCACGGGGTTCACCGGTTCCGCCGGGGTCGTGGTGGTCTCCGGGGACGAGCTCGTGCTCGTCACCGATGGCCGCTACACCGAGCAGGCTGCCGATCAGCTCGCGCGGGCCGGAGTCCGAGCCCGGCTGGAGATCACCTCGACCGAGCAGCGCCAGGTCGTGGCCGCTGCGTTGGGTCCGGCCGCACGCATCGGACTCGAGGCCGATCACGTCACGTGGGCCGCTCAGCGGCGCTATGACAACGAATGGTTCACCGATCAGGTGGTGGTGGCCACGAGCGGGCTCGTCGAGCGGCTCCGCCGCTTCAAGGACGACGGGGAGCTCGCCCGAATGGAGGTCGCAGCCGCCGTCGCCGACGCGGCCCTCGCCCAGCTGCGGCCCTGGCTGCTCGACGGACCCACCGAGTCCGAGTTCGCGGTCGAGCTCGATGCCACGATGCGTCGGCTCGGGGCGACCAAGCCCAGCTTCGAGACGATCGTGGCGTCGGGCCCGAACGGCGCCCGGCCCCACGCCCGACCCTCGGGACGCCGGGTCGAGCCGGGCGACCTCGTGGTCATCGACTTCGGTGCCGTGATCGACGGGTACTGCTCGGACATGACCCGCACGGTCGCGGTCGGCGATGTCGACGACACGAGCGTCCGCATGCTCGAGGTGGTCACCGCCGCCCAGGCCGCAGGCGTCGCTGCCGTCGGGCCGGGGGTGGCCGCCGTCGACGTCGACGCCGCCTGCCGGGCGGTCATCGGCGAGGCCGGCTGGGCCGCCGCCTTCAGCCACGGCACCGGCCACGGGGTCGGTCTCGACATCCACGAGGACCCCCGGGTCGGCACGACGAGCACGGCGACCCTCGCGGTCGGCGACGTGGTGACCGTCGAACCGGGCGTGTACCTTCCCGCCCACGGCGGTGTCCGGGTGGAGGACACCGTCGTCGTCACCCCCGAGGGGTGCCGCCCCCTCACCCACACCACGAAGGACCCGGCGCCCTAGCCGGTTCCGGGCCGCGTCGGGCGGCCCGCTCCCCGCACGAGGAAAGACCTGCATGCCCACCATCACCACCAACGACCTGAAGAACGGGATGTCGCTCGCTCTCGACGAGGGCCTGTTCGAGGTCGTCGAGTTCCAGCACGTCAAGCCGGGCAAGGGCGGTGCCTTCGTTCGCACCACCCTCAAGAACGTGCGCAACGGCGCCGTCGTCGACCGCACCTTCCGTGGGGGTGAGAAGGTCGAGCGGGCCATGATCGACAAGCGCGAGATGCAGTTCCTCTACCGGTCGGGTGAGGACTACGTCTTCATGGACAACTCCACCTACGACCAGCTCCACGTGGGCCCCGCCTCGCTGGGCGATGCCGCCAACTACCTGGTCGAGTCGGCCGACGCGATCCTGCGGATGTACGGCGACGAGATCGTCGGGGTCGAGCTACCCGCCGCCGTCGAGCTCAACATCGCCGAGACCGAGCCCGGTATCCAGGGTGACCGGGTGTCAGGCGCCCGCAAGCCGGCGACGCTCGAGACCGGCCTCGTGGTGCAGGTGCCGTTGTTCGTGGGCCCCGGCGACCGGGTCAAGGTCGACACCCGGACCGGCGAGTACCTCACCCGGGCGTGAGCCCCTCCTCCGACCGGCCCGGCGGCGACGACCGGGGCCCCTACACGGGCGGTCTGGGGAGCCGTCGCGAAGCCCGTGAACGGGCCTTCCACCTCCTCTACGAATCCGAGATCAAGGGCGAGCAGCCCGACGACGTGCTCGCCTCGCTGCCGCTGGAACCCGACGAGTTCGCCGTCGAGCTCGTCCGCGGGGTCGGGGAGCACCGCCTCGAGATCGACGAGCTCATCTCCACCCACGCCCGCAACTGGGACATCGAGCGCATGCCGGCACTCGACCGGGCCGTGCTGCGCCTGGCCTGCTTCGAGCTGGCGCACCGAGCCGACGTGCCCACGGGCGCGGCGATCTCCGAGGCGGTGGAGCTGGCCAAGCGTTACTCGACCGACGACAGCGGCCGCTTCGTGAACGGCGTCCTCTCGGCCATCGCCGCCGACGTCCGACCCGACTGATCGGGCGCGATCGGCCGATCGCGGGTGAGGGTGGGGCTGCTAACATGCCGGTCTGACCGTGAAGCGGGTCCTGTGAGGCCCGCACGGACAGGGAGATGAGCGCGTGGCCGAACGCGAACGACGTCTGACGCCCCCGTACGGGGGCGTTTTTGTTGCCCGGTCCCGGGTCATGACCGCCGACGACATGCAGCGGGCCACGTGGCGGATGGCCCACGAGATCGTGGAGCGCAACCACGGGCTCGACGGTCTCGTGCTGATCGGGCTCCAGACCGGTGGTGTGCCGCTGTCGGAACGGCTGGGCGAGGCCCTCCACCGGATCGAAGGCGTCGAGGTGCCCGTCGGCAGCCTCGACGTCGCCTTCTACCGCGACGACATCGGGCTGCGTCCGGTGCTGCCCGAGGCGGTGACCGACATCCCCGACGACCTCGACGGTCGCACGGTGGTGCTGGTCGACGACGTGCTCTTCACCGGCCGCACGATCCGGGCGGCCCTCGACGCTCTCACCGACTACGGCCGGGCCCGGGCCGTGCAGCTGGCGGTCATGGTCGACCGGGGCCACCGCGAGTTGCCGATCCGGCCCGATTACGTGGGCAAGAACCTCCCCACCCGCCGCGACGAGGTGGTCGACGTTGCCGCCGACGGTGTCGACCTCGGGGAGATGGTCAAGTGAGCCGGTCCGGGTCCGGGCCCCGCCGTCACGGCGATGCCCGCAACCTGTTGACCGTCGCCGATCTCGGGCCCGACGTGGCCGCCGGCATCGACGAGGTCATGAGCCTCTCGGATTCGTTCGTCGAGGTGAGCGAGCGGGCGATCCCCAAGGTTCCGGCCCTCCGGGGTCGGACGGTCGTGTTCCTGTTCTTCGAGGACTCGACCCGCACCCGACTCAGCTTCGAGACGGCGGCCAAACGCCTCTCGGCCGACACCATGACCTTCAGCGTCGGGACCTCGTCGGTGAAGAAGGGTGAGTCGCTGCGCGACACCGTCGAGACCATCGAGGCCATGGGTGTCGATGCCATCGTCGTGCGCCACGGGTCCTCCGGGGTGCCTCGCCAGGTGGCCAAGTGGGCCGACGCCTCGGTGGTGAACGCCGGCGACGGGTGGCACGAGCACCCCACGCAGGCCCTGCTCGACTGCTACACGATCCGCCAGCACGCCGGCGGGGTGGCCGGCAAGCGCGTAGCCATCGTCGGTGACGTCAAGCACTCCCGGGTGGCCCGGTCGAACGTGGCCGCTTTCACCGCCCTCGGGGCCGAGGTCACCCTCGTGGCGCCGCCCACGCTGTTGCCGCCGAGCCTCGACGGCTGGCCGGTCAAGGTCAGCCACGACCTCGACTCGGTCCTGGCCACGACCGACGTCTGCTACCTGCTGCGCATGCAGCGCGAACGGATGACCGAAGCGCTGATCCCGTCGCTGCGGGAGTACACCTCGCTCTACGGCCTCACGACTCGTCGGGCCGATCTGCTCCCCGAGGATGCGCTGGTGATGCACCCGGGGCCGATGAACCGGGGCGTGGAGATCGCCGCCGAGGTCGCCGACCGGCCCGGGGCGGTCATCGTCGACCAGGTCCGAAACGGTGTGGCGGTCCGTATGGCCGTGCTGTTCCTGCTGCTCGGCAGCGGCACGGAGTGGGGCGGGGCCGAGGATGCCTAGCCCGTACCGCATCGTTCTGGCTCGCGAATCGTCCGGACGTCCG
>DATDIY010000083.1:0-7694 GCA_036520815.1 Acidimicrobiales bacterium | reverse complement strand
CCGCTCGTGTCGGCGCTGTCGCGCCCGGTGATCGTGCGCCACCTGGTGGCGGCCGCTCGCTACCACGGCGCCGATGCCGTGGCCCATGGTTGCACCGGCAAGGGCAACGACCAGGTGCGCTTCGAGGTCGCCACCCGGGCCCTGGCCCCCGACCTCGAGTGCGTCGCGCCCGTACGGGTGTGGGGGATGACCCGCGAGATGTCGATCGAGTACGCCGAGGCTCACGACATCCCCGTGCTGGCCACCAAGGAGAAGCTGTACTCCATCGACGACAACCTCTGGGGTCGCGCCATCGAGTGCGGCGAGATGGAGGACCCGTGGTCGCGCCCCCCCGAAGGCGTCTGGAGCATGACCACGGTGAAAGCGTCGGAGGCACGGGAGGTCACCGTCGGCTTCGAGCAGGGCGTCCCGGTGTCGGTGGACGGGGTGGTGCTGCCGCTGCACGAGGTGGTCGTCCAGATGAACGAGATCGTCGGGGCCTACGGCTGGGGCCGGCTCGACATGGTCGAGAACCGCCGGGTCGGCATCAAGAGCCGCGAGACCTACGAGGCGCCGGGCGCGCTGGCGCTCATCGAGGCCCACCAGGACCTCGAGAGCATCACCCTCGAACGCGACACCATGCACGAGAAGCAGCGGCTCGAGGGCAGATACGCCGACCTGGTGTACGACGGCATGTGGTACTCCCCGCTGAAGGAGGCCCTCGACGCCTTCGTCGACGCCACCCAGCGCTACGTCTCCGGCGAGGTGCGGCTGCGTCTCGAGCCGGGCCGCTGCTACGTGGTCGGGCGGCGCAGCCCGTCGAGCCTCTACGACTACGGCCTCGCCACCTACGACGCCGCCGACACGTTCAACCATGCCGACTCCGAGGGCTTCGTGAAGCTCTGGGGCCTCGGTGTCCAGACCTGGGCGGCCAAGCAGTCCGCGGTGCTGCCGGGGGCGGCGCCGGCCTCGGGCTCGGGCGCCACCGCCGAGTAGGGACGCGGACATGAGCACCTTGTGGCACGGACGGTTCGAGGGTGGACCGGCCGAGGAGCTGATGGCCTTCACGGTCAGCCTCCCCTTCGACATCCGCCTGGCCGCCGACGACCTGACCGGCTCGCGGGCCCATGTCCGGGGCCTCGCCCGCGGCGGCGTCCTCACCGAGGCGGAGCGCGACGAGGTGCTGGCAGCCCTCGACGTGGTCGAGGCCGAGCTGGCGGCGGGGGAGTTGGCGTTCGTGCCGTCCGACGAGGACATCCACACCGCCATCGAGCGTCGGGTCACTGAGCTGGCGGGCCCGGCCGGCGCCAAGCTCCACACCGGGCGCAGCCGCAACGACCAGGTCGCCACCGACCTGCGCCTGTTCGCCAAGCGTGAGCTCCGTGTGGTGGCGGACCGGGTGCTCGAGCTGCAACAGGTCCTGCTCGATCGCGCCTCCGAGGTGGGCGACGCCTACCTGCCCGGGTACACGCATCTCCAGCAGGCTCAGCCCGTGCTGCTCGCCCACCACCTGCTCGCCCACGGTTGGGCGCTCGGCCGCGACCTCGACCGGCTGGCCGACACCATCCGCCGCCTCGACGTGTCCCCACTCGGAGCCGGTGCCCTCGCCGGCTCGTCGCTCCCTCTCGACCCGGTGGGCACCGCCGCCGACCTGGGCTTCGCCGGCGTGTTCGCCAACTCGCTCGACGCCGTGAGCGACCGCGACTTCGTGGCCGAGGGCCTGTTCGACCTCGCCCTGCTCGGGGTGCACCTGTCGCGCCTGGCCGAGGAGGTCATCCTCTGGTCGACCGAGGAGTTCGGATTCCTGGCGTTGGCCGACGCCTACTCGACGGGTTCGTCGATGCTCCCGCAGAAGAAGAACCCCGACATCGCCGAGCTGACCCGGGGCAAGACGGGTCGCCTCATCGGCAACCTCACCGGTCTGCTCGCCACCCTGAAGGCCCTGCCGCTCGCCTACAACCGCGACCTGCAGGAGGACAAGGAGCCGTTCTTCGACTCGCTCGACACGGTGGTGCTGGCCCTGGCGGCGATGGCCGGCCTGCTGGCGTCGTCGACCTTCCGGCTCGACCGGATGGCGGCATCGGCGGACACCCCCACGTCGGTGGCCACCGACCTGGCCGAGCACCGGGTGCGCGGCGGCATGCCGTTCCGCGACGCTCACGCCGTGGTGGGAGCGCTGGTGCGACGCAGCCTCGACGAGGGCATCGCCCTGCGCGAGCTCGTCGCCGCGGCGCCCGCGCTCGGTGCCGAGGCCCTGCCGCTGCTCGACCAGGGGGCATCGGTGCGGCACCGCACCACGCCCGGAGGCGCCGGGCCCGAACCGGTGGCCGCCCAGCTGGCGGCGTTCGCCGATCGGCTCGCCTCCGACCGCGCCCGCTGGAGCTCGTGAGCCCCGAGGTCGTTCCCCGCTCGTTCTACGACCGCGACCCGCGCGTCGTGGCCCCCGAGCTGCTCCACAAGGTGCTCGTGCGGGGGGACCGGGCGGCCCGCATCGTCGAGGTGGAGGCCTACCTGGGTGAGGCCGATCCCGGGAGCCACGCCTTCCGGGGCGAGACCCCACGGGTCCGGGTGATGTTCGGTCCGCCGGGCCACCTGTACGTGTACTTCACCTATGGCATGCACTGGTGTGCCAACGCCGTCTGCCTGGGGCCCGGGGTCGCCGGAGCCGTCCTGCTGCGGGCGGCGACACCGCTGGAGGGCCTCGATGAGATGTTCGCCGCCCGCGCCGCGGCCCGCCGCACCCGCGACCTCTGCAGCGGTCCGGCCAAGCTCTGCCAGGCGATGGGCCTCGACGGCTCCTTCGACGGGGCCGACCTGGTGACCGGTGATCGCGAGGTCACCGTCGTCGACGACGGGACGCCCCCGCCCGAGCCCGGCGTCAGCACCCGCACCGGGGTGAACGCCGGCGGTGATCACCCGTGGCGGTGGTTCGTGCCCGGCGATCCCAACGTCTCGCCCCACCGGCCGTGGCGGCCGCGAACGGGTCAGTAGGGTTCCGGCGCGTCGACGGACGCCGTCGGACATACAGACGAGGGGGAGCAGCGTGGACCACGCAGAGGCGTTGTGGGAGCTCGAGCAGATCAAGCGGCTGAAGGCGCGGTACTTCCGCCTCCAGGACCAGGACCGCTGGGACGAGTGGGCGCTGCTGTTCACCGAGGACTTCGAGGGCGCCGACCCGCTCGAGGAGGGCGTCATCCTCCACGGCGGAGCGGCGTTGGCCGCGAGGACCGCGGAGCTCGCCGGCGCGTCGAGCCGCGCCCATCGGGGGACCCTGCCCGACATCGAGCTGATCGACGACGAGAACGCCGCCGGCACGTGGGCGCTCGTCTGCGCGTCGACGGTGCCGACCGACGGCGGTTCGTTCACTGCCTGGATCCTTGGGTACTACACCGACGAGTACCGCAAGGGCGCCGACGGCAACTGGCGCATTCGGCGGATGCGGTACAACAACGACCTGACCATCACCGACGGCGACCCCGCCGAGCTGCTCTGACGAGATGGCGACCGACTCCGATCTCGGGCAGGTGGTGGCGACGCTCGAGGCCCTCGACCTCCCCGACGACCAGGAGCCGGTCCGGGCTCGGATGCTGCAGTTCGCGGCGGTGCACCCGGACGCGCTGTGGCGAACCTGCGTCGACGGTCACTTCACCGGTTCGGCGCTCGTCGTCGACCACGAGCGAACCCGCGTCCTGCTCTTGTTCCACACCAAGCTCCAGCGCTGGCTCCAACCCGGTGGCCACGTCGACGGCGCGGGTGACCTCGCCGAGTCAGCGCTGCGAGAGGCCACCGAGGAGACCGGCATCGAGGGACTGCGCGTCCTCACCCCTGCCGTCGACCTCGACATCCACGAGGTCCGGCCTCCGGCCGAGCCGCCCCACCTGCACCTCGACGTGCGATTCGTCGTGCTCGCCCCGAAGGGCGCGACCGTGACCGGAAACCACGAATCCCAGGCGCTGCGCTGGGTCCGCTTCGACGAGCTGGCCGACCTCGACGCCGACGCCGGTTTGCTCCGCCTGACCGAGCGGGGCCTGGCGGTGGCCCGTGGGCCTTGCCTGCCCGGTCAGCCCTGACGGGCGGGTTCGCCGTGGGCGGCGTTGGCCGCGCCCCGACTCCAGTAGGCCTTGGACGAGATCTGGTCGGACTCCACGCCGGCGGCGAGCAGGACGTCCCGCCAGCGGGCGATGTCGCGTCGCTCGCCTGCGAGGTAGACGTGCAGCCCTGCTGGAGCGTCGCCGATCTCGGCGACGAGCCGTTCCGCGACCTCGTCAGGCGAGGCGCCGACGAGCCAGGTGACCGACCCGTCCGCGGTCGTCGGTTGCACCTGATCGTCCGAGTCGACGACGAGCAGGGCCCGACCCGACCCGGGGACCGATTCGACCATCGAGAGCGACGCGGGGGCTCCTGCGGCGTCTCCCATGAAGAGGTGCGACGAGGCGTCGGCGTCGACGAGCACCTTGCCGCGAGGACCGACTGCGACAACCACCTCCCCGGCCTGCGCCGTCGAGGCCCACCGGGCCCCGGGCCCGCCGCCGTGGGTCACCACGTCGACCACCACGTGTCCGGGGTCCGACGCCACGACCTGCCGGATGCTGTAGCGCCGGTTGACCGTGGATGGCCCGTCGGTGGCGTCGGTCGGCACCGCCACCATGAGGTCCTGACCGGGTCGAGCGTCGAGGCGATCGAGGTGCGGCGCGCGGAGGTGGAGCCGGCGAACCTCCGAGGTGAGCTCCTCGGAGGCGACTACCTGGAAGGTCCAGCGGTGAGTGCCCGCCAGCGGCCCCTCGTCGATGGGCTCGGGATCGGGGAGCGTGAGCGGATCGGCCATGGTCAGGCGAGGTCGCCGGGGGTCACGCAGTTCGGCATGTCGTTGGCCCGTCCGGCGAAGAAGTCGACGGGCTCGGTGACCTGCCGGTTGTCCTTCTCCGACACGTAGAAGCGGGCCCCGGCGTCCTCCTGCAGCGCGACGACGTAGAGCTCTCGGTCGGCCAGGTAGGTGCGCCAGTCGCCCAGCCACTCCTGGATCATGCGTCCGTCGTTGCCGGAGTCGGCCGCCGGGGCGATGGCCGACAGGCCCACGAGCATCTCGGCGAGGTACCCGTTGGCCGTCTCGATCACCTCGGCCCGGGCGCCGGCATCTCGGGTCTCGTAGGCGGGAGCGAGTTCGGCCAGACGGTTGGCGGCGGTGGTGCACACAGCGTTGGCCTCGGTGGCCCACGCCGGATCGGCCAGTGTGCCCGGGAACGTCTTCTCCGTCGGCCCCCAGAGCGCGTACGCCCAGAACGCGGCCATGGCCACGATGGCGACGAGAGCCAGGATCCGTCCGCCGCGGCGTCCGAGGGAGAGGGGCTCGGCATCCTCCACGTGGTCGGCTCCGCCGGGCTGCCCGGAGGGGGAGACGGGAACGTCGGCCATGGGGTCACTGTGGCCCGCAGGCCGGTGCGCCGCCAGTCGATGACCGCCACAACGGGCTGGACGGCCGGCTCCGCACCGGGGAGAGTGACGGACCGTGAGCGCTGCGGACATCCTCGACGACCTCCAGGCCCGGGGTCTGTTGCTCGACTCGACCGACCCGGTCGTGCTCCGGGCCCGTCTGGCAGAGGGGCCGATCGCGCTCTATGCCGGCTTCGACCCCACCGCCGACAGCCTCCACGTGGGCAACCTGGTGCCGTTGCTGCTCCTGCGACGCTTTCAGGAGCACGGACACCGGCCGGTGGCCCTGGCGGGTGGCGCCACCGGCATGATCGGCGACCCGGGGGGTCGGTCGGCCGAGCGGAACCTCCTCGACCGCGAGACCCTCGACCGCAACCTGGCGGCCATCAAGGGCCAGCTCGAGCAGCTCCTCGACTTCTCCGACGGGCCCGCCCAGGCCCTCCTGGTCGACAACCGGGACTGGACCGAGCCGATCGGCGTGCTCGAGTTCCTGCGGGACGTGGGCAAGCACGTCACCGTCAACACCATGCTGGCCAAGGAGTCGGTGCGGGCCCGGGTGCAGAGCGAGAACGGGATCTCCTACACCGAGTTCAGCTACATGCTCCTGCAGGCCAACGACTACCGGCACCTCAACGACGAGCTGGGGGTGGAGCTGCAGGTCGGAGGTTCGGACCAGTGGGGCAACATCACCGCCGGCATCGACCTCATCCGCCGGGTCAACGGGCGCCACACCCACGGACTGACCGTCCCGCTCGTCACCCGAGCCGACGGTGAGAAGTTCGGCAAGTCGGCCGAGGGCGCCGTGTGGCTCTCCGCCGAGAGGACGTCGCCGTACGCCTTCTACCAGTACTTCGTGAACGTGGACGACCGCGACGTCGAACGGTTCCTCCTGCAGCTCACGCTCCTGCCGGTCGACCGGGTCGCCGAGATCGTGGCCGAGCACGCCACGGCGCCGGAGCGGCGCCACGCCCAGCGGGTGCTCGCCCGGGAGGTCACGGCGTTGGTGCACGGCAGCGAGGAGGCCGATCGCGCCGCCGGCGCATCCCAGGACTTCACCCGGGGTACCGCCGAGCTGACCGTGTCCGAGTGGGAGGCCCTGGCCACCAGCCTGCCGGTGGTTGCGCTCGGGGCGGACGCCCTCGACACCGACCTCGTCGACCTGCTGGCAGCCCATCAGGTGGTGGGCTCCAAGAGCGAGGCCCGCCGGCTGATCGCCCAGGGGGGCCTCTACCTCAACGATGTCGCTGTGACCGAGGGCCGGGCGCTCCTCGCCACCGATCTGTTCGATGCCACGTTCGCCCTGGTCCGGCGAGGGAAGAAGCACCGGTACGTCCTCCGGGTGACCTAGGTCATACGAACCTGGTGTTGCGTCCGTGTGAACGGCGGTCTATTGTCGTCGTTCCGCCACCACAGCCGCTCGCTCGTCGAACCGGCTGGGTGGACCCTCCGGATCAGCAGCATCGGTAGCACCGGATCCCGCCAAGCGGGAACCGAGCGCCCGAGTTGCACCCCTCCGAAGGGCCCGCTAGGGTGGCTCTCCGCCCCGGGGAGCAGCGTCCACACAGGACGCAGAGACCGGAGCCCAGAACGTCCCCGCCGCTCGGCCCTGCGCCAGGCACTGGGGGCGGAACAGAGTGCGTCGAGTTCAGGCTGCGCCTTCTCGACAGCGTGCTCCTTGAAAACGGAACAGAGGACGAAAAAGCCAGTGCGGGCGATCACCGCCACGGCGTCCACCCGGCTCGTGCTTCGGCACGGGGTGGTCGTACGAGTCGTGATCGTTCACCAAGCAATTCCTGGTGTCCGGACCCTTACCGGGGTGCGGTCACCACTTCGAGATTCAGAGAGGAGAGCCCCTCTCTCTCGGACTTTTCACAACGATCGTGGTTCATCCTTCGGGATGGATCGAGATCTCGACGGAGAGTTTGATCCTGGCTCAGGACGAACGCTGGCGGCGTGCCTAACACATGCAAGTCGAGCGGGATCCATCCAGTGGCAACACTGGGGAAGATCTAGCGGCGAACGGGTGAGTAACACGTGAGAAACTTGCCCCGGAGTTCGGGATAACCCGAGGAAACTCGAGCTAATACCGAATGCCCTCCTCCGATCGCATGGTCGGAAGAGGAAAGATTTATCGCTCCGGGAGAGTCTCGCGGCCTATCAGCTAGTTGGTGGGGTAACGGCCCACCAAGGCATCGACGGGTAGCTGGTCTGAGAGGACGATCAGCCACACTGGGACTGAGACACGGCCCAGACTCCTACGGGAGGCAGCAGTGGGGAATCTTGCG
>DATDIY010000082.1:0-3408 GCA_036520815.1 Acidimicrobiales bacterium | reverse complement strand
GGGTCCCGACCGGCCCGTCATCGTCGACCGCAGGGTGACCCCGCTCCCCCACATCGGCCGATACGGATGATTTCGTCACATGACGAAAGTACGCCGCCCGCAGCGGACATCCGCGGATCGGCGCCCCCTGCGAGCGCCGATCCGCAGGGACCGATCAGCCGGTGAAGGCCGGTGACCCACTGACCGCCTGCGCGGCCCCGTCGTCCGTGGGTGTGCTGGTCGGCGTGGTCGTCGACGTGGGCGGCACCGCCGGCGCCACCTGGGCGAACGGGAAGGCGGTCTGGGTGAAGCCCCACACCCCCTGATAGGTGGCCAGGAAGTCGGCCACCCCAGGACTGAAGCTGGAGTTGAGCGCTCCGGCGTCGGCGCCCGTCGTCAGGACGAAGGAGCTGAGCGCCTGAAGCGGCGTGCCACCCCCGGCCGTCCAGCTCGACCCGGTCGGCGAGTCGCCGAGAGCGACGATGGTCTGGATGACCACTGCGGTGGAGTTGGGATCAGGCGAGAAGCCAGGCTGGAAGGCGAAGCCACCTGCGGTCGCACCGGTGGTGCCCTGCGTGGTCCGGAGGAAGGTGGTGCCACCCGCGTTCGCGGTCGAGTCACCGACGGCGGCGAGCGCTTGCAGCGCCAGCGCGGTGCTGTTCGAGTCCGCCCCGTTGAAGCCGATGACGGGATCCGTGGGATCGACGCAGGCGTCGAGCACGGCACCGGGTGAGGCGCGGTAGCCCTGCCATCCACCCTCGGCCGCGGCCGGGGTCGAGCCGCCCACGCACTGCTGGTCGAGGAGCCACTGCACGGAGGTGAAGGGGACGGTCACCCCTGCCGCGACCAGCCCGATGATGGCGAGCGACTGGTCGGTCACGGCGGAGAACGGGTTGGGCGTGCCGTAGAAGCCGTCTTCGGACGAGCCCTGCAGGACCTGGAGCCTGAACACGAGGTCGATGGCCGGAGTGCCGAACGATGCCGGGTCGTCGCCGACCGCGTCGGCCAGGATCAGCAGGTTCCCGAGACGGCCGGCGAGATCGCCGGCGCCCTCGTTGATGTAGGCCTCGGCGTGGGTGCGGATGTAGCCGAGCGCCCGCTGGAGGGCGGCGTCCTCGGTGCCGGTCATCGCCAGCGACAGGGCCACGCTGACCGAGCCGTTCACGCCGGGCGTGGGCCCACTGCCGATCGCCGATCCGTCGGGCTGCACCCGGCCGGCCAGCCAGGTCGCGGCGGCGTTGGCCTGAGAGCTGGCGACGGCGCTGGCCGTACCCGTGGCCACGTGGGCGGCGAGCAGGGCGGTGACGACCAGAACGGCAGCCGCGAGCACACGGGCCGGACGACGTCGTCGGTGGGAGGTGGTGGGTTGTGATGCGGTCACGGATGTCCTCGATCCGTCGGGCCGCAGACCAGGGCCTCCCCCGGTAGCCCGTTCCCCCAGGTCGCTGCCGGGGACGTGACGCTCGGGCTCGGCACCGCGGTCCGCGACGGTGCTAGTTGAGCCTCGGCATCCAGCTCGGTGATCCGACTCGCCAGGACCGAAGCCCGGGCACACGGTTGCGGGACAGCGCCGGACTCGCACCGGCTTCCCCTCACCAGACACCAACTCGTTGTGGCGACACCTTACGTCGGATGCGGCGGCCCCGGAACGAGGCGCTCTTACACTTGCTCCCAGAGGTCGCACGCGAGAGGAGATGCGCCGTGTCCGACATCCGCAACCTGTTCGACGAGATGCCGGCAGGCAAACCGCTCATCTACGACATCCCGGTGTTCGCCGATCCCGCCGAGGAGCGCCTGCACCGCAAGCAGCATCTGGCCGCCGCCTTCCGGCTGTTCGGCCGATTCGGCTTCGGTGAGGGCGTCGCCGGGCACATCACCGCCCGTGACCCCGAGTTCCCGGACCGGTTCTGGGTGAACCCCTTCGCCATGGACTTTCGCCACATCAGGGTCTCCGACCTGGTGTGCGTCGACCACGACGGCAATGTGGTGGAGGGCGACTACGCCATCAACCAGGCCGCCTTCGCGATCCACTCACAGGTCCACGCCGCCCGGCCCGACGTGGTCGCCGCCGCCCACACCCACTCCGTGCACGGCAAGGCGTTCTCCTCGCTCGGCCGCCTGCTCGACCCCATCACCCAGGACGCCTGCACCTTCTACGGCGACCACGCCCTCTTCGACGACTTCACCGGCGTGGTGCTCGACCCCATCGAGGGCAAGCGCATCGCCACCGCCCTGGGTGACAACAAGGCCGCCATCCTGCGCAACCACGGCCTGCTCACCGTCGGCCAGTCGGTCGACGAGGCCGCCTGGTGGTTCATCACCATGGAGCGCAGCTGCCAGGCCCAACTGCTGGCCATGGCCGCGGGGGAACCCGTGCTGATCGACCCCGAGCACGCCGAGCTGACCCAGACCCAGATCGGCAGCCACTTCGCCGGATGGCTCTCGTTCCAGTCGCTCTACAGCGTCGTCACCCGCGCCGAGCCCGACCTCTTCGAGTAGCCTCGCCCTACAACTCAGGCCGATCACCGTCTGCGGGAGAGTCCTCCTCGGCCCCACTCAGGGTCGTCGAGGCGCCGAAGGAGCAACACCCCCCGGGAATCTCTCAGGCCCCCGTACCGCAGACGCAGGCACCTCTGGAGAGAAGTCCGTCGACTCGTCGTCGGGCTCACCGACGGGGAAAGCCCTCTCGCCGCACCGGTGACCGTGCCGGGACGAGCAGAGGGTGAAGCTCTCAGGTTCCACGACAGAGCGGGGTCCCCTGATCGAGCGCTGCCGCGCCGAAACCCGGAGGACACCGTGGCCCCTCTTCCCACCAGAAGTCTCGACCCCCGCCCCCACCCGTCGCTGACCGACCTTGCCGCCGCCGACGCCTTCGTCGGCCGCCACATCGGACCCTCCGAGGCCGAGGTCGCCGAGATGCTCGCCGTGCTCGGTGTGGCCGACCTCGACGCCCTCGTCGACGCCGTCGTGCCGCCGACGATCCGTGACGACACACCACCGGCGGTCCCCGAGGCTCGAGACGAGGCCGCTGTGCTCCAGGCGCTGCGCGACCTCGCCGCCGCCAACCGGCCCCGCACCTCGCTCATCGGGATGGGCTTCCACGGCACGGTCACGCCGCCGGTCATCCGCCGCAACGTGCTCGAGAACCCGGCCTGGTACACGGCCTACACGCCGTACCAGCCCGAGATCTCCCAGGGCCGCCTCGAAGCGCTGATCACCTTCCAGACCACGGTCACCGACCTCACCGGCACCGAGATCGCCAACGCGTCGATGCTCGACGAGTCGACGGCGGCGGCGGAGGCCATGGCGCTCCTGCACCGGGCCAACCCGAAGGTCGGCGACGTGTTCGTGGTCGACCCCGACACCCATCCCCAGACCATCGGTGTGGTCGAGACCCGCGCCGAGCCGCTGGGTCTGCGGATCGTCGTG
>DATDIY010000081.1:0-3555 GCA_036520815.1 Acidimicrobiales bacterium | reverse complement strand
GAGGAACAGCCCGACCTCCTCGAGGAGTAGCCCGCCTGACCAGGCGTCTCCCCCGTGATCCGCGCGTGTTTCCGTCGTCCCAACGACGGGAACACGCGCGGAGTCAGTGGGCCTGGCGGCTCTCGGCAGCCGCGTCGGCGTCGGCGCCCGCGGACAGGTGGGCGATGAAGCGGTTCGACCAGTCGGTCAGGTCGGCGGGCAGGTGGTAGCCGGCCTCGTCGTTGATCTCGGCCCAGTGGGCGGCGACGTCCTCGACCGTCGGCGGGTGGTCGGTCTGGAGGTAGCCCTCCGTCTCCGCGACGAAGATCCGCGAGAACCGGCCGGCGCCCGCCGCGTAGATCTCACCGCTCACCGGGCAGTCCTCGTGGGCGAGGTAGGCGACCATCGGAGCGACCAGGTCCGACGACATGTGCGGGTCGGCCTCGTCGGCCTGCGGCCCGGCCATGCGGGTCATGGCCGCGGGGGCGATGAGGTTGACCTTGATGCCCACCTTGCGCCCCGCAGTGGTGAGGCTGCGGGTCAGGCCGATCACCCCGCCCTTGGCGGCGGCGTAGGGGCTGTTGCTGGGCAGGCCGAAGAACCCGGCTGAGGTCGTGTTGACGATGCGCCCGTAGCCCTGCTCGGCCATGTGCGGCCACGCCGCGCGCGCCGTGTTGAACGACCCGACGACGTGGACCTCCAAGGTCCGCCCGAAGTCCTCGTCGGAGACGTCGGGGAAGCGGGCCCAGCGGACGATGCCGGCGTTGTTCACGAGGATGTCGAGGCGCCCGAACCGGGCCACCGCGGCGTCGACCAAAGCCTGGGCGCCGGTCGCGCTGGCGACGTCGTTGGTGTCGGCGAGCGCGGTGCCGCCAGCTTCGACGATCTCGGCCACGACCGTGTCGGCCGGCTGGCCGCTGGCGCCATCACCTTCGATCGAGCCGCCGAGATCGTTCACGACCACGCTGGCGCCGCGAGCGGCGAGCAGGCGCGCATAGGCCCGGCCGATGCCGCGCCCGGCACCAGTGACGACGGCGACGCGCCCGTCAAAGCGGAGCTCGCTCAGGCCGGCACCGGGGCGAAGCCCAACAGATCGGCGAGGGTGCCGCCGACCATGGCCTTGCGCTCGTCGTCGGGCACACCCGCCATCAGCGACGACAGCAGCTCCTGGCTGCCGCGGAACGTGCCTTCGGCGTGGGGGTAGTCGTTGCCCCACACCACGGTCGACAGGCCGGTGATGTGGCGACAGGCCACGGCGACGGGGTCGTCCTGGAACGACACGTGGAACTGGCGCTTCACGTACTCGCTCGGCATCAACGGGTACGGCCACTTCTCGTTGAGACGGAACAGCTGGGCCATGCCGGGCTGGTCGTCGTCGGGACGGGTGTCGTCCCACACGCCGATCCACCAGTCGGCGTCCTGGCCGATGCCGGTGATCCAGCACTTGTCCATCGAGCCCACGAGCGATGAGAGCCAGTAGGCGTTGAACTCGATGAGCGAGAAGTGCAGGTCGGGGAACCGCTCGGGAACCCCGCCGCCGATCAGCTGGCAGAGGATCGTCTGGGGAACGATCGGCTGCATCACCGCTTGGGTGACCATCCGCTTGGCCGCCGCCTTCTCGTTCATCGGCTGGTTCACCTGCTGGGCGTTCTCCATCATCACCCGGAGGGTGAGCGCTTCGGGGTCGTTGACCTTCACCCCACCGGTCTGGGTGTGGAAGAACACGCTCATGCCGGTGGCCTGGATCGCCGCCCACACCGGGTCGAAGTCGCGCTTGTAGTAGGCCATCGGCGCGGTGGCAGGGAGCAGCGCGGCACGGAAGCCTCCGGCGGCCACCCGTTCGATCTCGGCGACGGCGTCGTCGATGTCGGTGAGCGGGATCGGGGCGGTCGGCGCCAGCCGGTCGAAGTAGGGCGTGAACCGCTCCATCACGTAGTCGTTGTAGACGCGGGCGTGAGCGATCGACGACTCGTGGTTGTCGGTGAACAACCCGAACTGCGACAGGTTCGGGTGCAGCAACTGGGCGTCGACGCCATCGGCGTCCATGTCCTCGAGGATGATCTCGGGATCGCCCTCGGGCGTGCGTCCGCTCGTCTGGCGGTACCGCGAGACCGTCCACCCCTCGAACCCGGGCGTGTGCAGCTTGCGGAACACCCGGGCGCCGTCCTCGACGAAGGGCTCGATCTCGAACTCCTCCTCCCACACGGCCATGTCGCGCAGGTTCTTCGGCAGCCGGGTCTTGAACAGATCGACCGGCTCGAGCAGGTGCCCGTCCGCCGAAACCACGAAGTCCTTGTCGGCCATGTCCCCTCCCCGAAAGCCCTCTTTTCGACGGTAGACCAACCGGTCGGTACATACAATGCGAGCGGCCGGCGCGGGTCGGCCGAGAGGGGGACGACGTGGCGAAGCGATGGGTCCAGCGACCGGAGGGCTCGACCTGGGGCGACTGGGGCGACGACGACGAGCTCGGTCGGATCAACCTGATCACCCCCGAGAAGGTGCTGCAAGGGGTCCGGGAGGTGCAGGCGGGCATCACGTTCAGCCTGAGCCTGCCGCTCGACTTCCCCGGCGGGACCATCCTCAACCAGCGTCGCCATCCGCCCGTGCTCTCCCCCACCGAGGACATGGATGGCAAGCCCTCGGTCTTCTACAACGTGCACATGAGCAGCGAGATGGGCGAGTACGGCGACCCCAAGTACGTCGACGTGTGGGCCGACGACGCCGTGACGTTGTTCCTCCAGTACTCCACCCAGTGGGATTCGCTGGCCCACGTCGGCGCTGAGTTCGACGCCGACGGCGACGGCGTCGACGAGGCCGTCTACTACAACGGCTACCGGGCCGGCACCGACCTCGTGGGCCCGACGGACGACGCCGCCGGCGACGGCGGAGGCCACCGGTGCTTCGCCCACCACCTCGGCCTCGAGCACATGGCCTTCCACGGCGTGCAGGGTCGCGGGGTGCTGGTCGACCTCGAGAAGCACCTCGGCCGGGCGTTCAAAGGTGTTCGCCTCGACACGCTGCTCGAGATCATGGACGCCGACGGCGTCGTGGTGGAGCCCGGCGACATGCTCCTGCTCCACACCGGCTTCGCCACGCAGATCCTCGAATGGAACAAGGAGCCGCACCCCGAGGAGATCTTCGGGATCTGCGCGTGGCTCGATTCGCGCGACTCCGCCCTGCTCGACTGGATCGCCGACTCCCAGATCTCGGCCCTCGTGGCCGACAACTACGCGGTCGAGGGCATGCTCGGCAAGGATCGACACCCCGAGCGCCACTCGTTCCTGCCGATCCACCACCTCTGCCTGTTCAAGCTGGGGGTGCCGCTCGGGGAGATGTGGTACCTCCACGAGCTGGCCATGTGGCTGCGCGAGCACGACCGCAGCCGGTTCCTCCTCACCGCTCCCCCACTGCGCCTGCCCGGCATCGTGGGCTCCCCGCTCACACCCGTCGCCACCGTCTGACCGCACACTGCCGTTGAGGCAGGTGTGTGGACCGCCCCTGTCCGGCGCTATGAGAGACGGCCTGGGCCTTGACCCCCGAGCACCGATCCGGTCGGCCTAGGCGCTCGGCCGGTCG
>DATDIY010000080.1:0-3929 GCA_036520815.1 Acidimicrobiales bacterium | reverse complement strand
GACCGCGGCGGCGAGAGCCGTGGCGGTGGTGGCCGCGGCGGTCGTGGTGGCCGCGGGGGTGGCGGCCGTCGCCGCTGATCCCGTCGCCTCGGGGTCGGCGCTGACCGACCCCGGAATGGAACGCTCCGAGCTGGCCTCGGGCGTGCGCGTCATCACCGAGCGCATGCCCGAGGCCAGCTCGGTCAGTGTCGGCGTGTGGTTCGCCGTCGGTTCCCGCGACGAGCCCGACGAGGTCGCTGGGGCCTCCCACTTCCTCGAACACCTGCTGTTCAAGGGCACCGAGGAGCGCTCCGCTCGCTCGATCGCCCTGGCCGTCGACGCGGTTGGCGGGGAGATGAACGCCTACACGAGCCGCGAGCACACGGCCTACTACCTGCGCCTGCCGGTGGCGGAGCTGCGTTCCGGTGTGGAGCTGCTCGCCGAGGTGGTCACCGCGCCGGCGTTCCGGGCCCACGAGCTGGAGGCCGAGCGGGAGGTCATCGTCGAGGAGATCCTCATGAGCGAGGACACCCCCGACGACCTCGTCATCACCGCGCTGTACGAGTCGCTGTTCCCCGAGCACCCGCTCGGCCGGGAGACGCTCGGCACCCGCGACACCGTCGAGGGCATGTCGCGCGACGACGTCGTCGGGTTCCACGCCGAGTGGTATCGCCCCGCCAACCTCGTGGTGGCCGCCGCCGGTGCCCTCACCCACGACGAGGTGCTCGACGCGCTCGACGGGCTGGTCCCGTCGGCGGCGAGCGGTGTGGCGCCGGTGCGAAGCGCGCCGACCCCCGATGTCGAGCCGCTCGTGGTGATCGACCGCCCGACCGAGCAGGTGCACCTGGCGGTCGGCTGGCGGGGCCTGCCCGTCGGTGACGACGACCGCTACGCCCTCTGGGTCGCCAACCATGTCCTCGGCGGCGGGATGTCGAGCCGCCTGTTCCAGGAGATCCGCGAGGAGCGGGGACTCGCCTACACGGTCTTCTCGGCGCCGTCGTCCTACAGCGACGACGGCTCGCTCATGCTCTACAGCGCCACCGGTGCCGGACGTCTCCAGGAGCTGCTCGAGGTGATCGACTCGGTGCTCGACGGTCTGCTCGCCGACGGCGTCACCGAGGAGGAGCACGCCGTCGCGCTCGGGTACCTCGAGGGGTCGATGCTGCTCGGCCTCGAGGACAGTGGCTCGCGCATGGCCCGCCTCGGCACCGGCCTCACCACCCGCGACCAGGTCGTGTCGGTCGACGACCACGTGCAGCACATCCGGGCCGTCACCCGCGACGACGTCGCCGCCGTGCTCCACCGGGTGCTCGACGGCCCCAGGGCCGTCGCTGCCGTCGGCCCCCTCGGAGACGGCGTTCCCGCCCTCACGTCGTTCGCTCGGGGGTAAGTTCGCGCCATGGGACTGAAGGTCGGGGTGTTCGGGGCCGGCGGTCGCATGGGGAGCACGGTGTGCCGTGCCGTCGACGCCGATCCGGCCCTCGACCTGGTCGCTGCCGTCGATCCCCTTCACGCCGGGCTCGACATGCACCAGGTCACCGGCTGCGACCACCCGTGGCAGATCGCCGCCGACGGCGCCGCCTTCCTGGATGCGGGGGTCGACGTCGTCGTCGACTTCACCCACGTCGCCGCCGCCCGGGAGAACCTGTTGTGGCTCGCCGAGCACGGCATCCACGCCGTCACCGGCACCACCGGGTTCAGCGACGACGACTACACCCGGTTCGAGAGTGAGTTCGGTCGCTCGAACTGCGTGATCGCCCCGAACTTCGCCATCGGCGCCGTGCTCATGATGCGCTTCGCCGAGTTGGCGGCGCCCTACTTCGAGACCGCCGAGATCATCGAGCTCCACCACGACAGCAAGCTCGACGCCCCGTCAGGAACGGCGATGCTCACCGCCGAGCGGATGGCGGCGGCCTCGTCGGAATGGGCCGCCGATCCCACCAAGACCGAGGTGGTGGAGGGAGCGAGGGGCGGCCGGGGGCCGGGCGACATCCGGGTGCACTCCCTGCGGCTCCGGGGCATGGTCGCCCATCAGGAGGTCGTGCTGGGCACCACCGGCCAGACCCTCATCATCCGCCACGACTCCTACGACCGGGTCTCGTTCATGCCCGGCGTGCTGCTGGCGGTGAAGGCGGTGACCGATCGTCCCGGGGTGACCATCGGTCTCGACGCCCTCCTCGAGCTCTAGTAGCCGCGACTCCTGCCCAAGCTGGCTCACCTGGTGCTGCCGGCGGGACGTGGTGAGCCACCTTTCGGGGGATGGGGCCCGAGGCGCGGCAGGCCCTAGTAGCCGCTGCGGCTGCGGGCGGTGGTGGACGAGCTGCTCGCGCTCGACTCGGGAGCGGACGTCACGGCCGCGCCCTCGGCGTCGACCACGAACCAGACCCCGCCGACGTCCTGGCCGGAGACGTCGCCGGGAGCTCCATCGCCGCTGTAGTAGTAGAGCGGGTGCCCGAAGTAGGTGACCTGCACGGAGCCGTCGGTGCGGGTCGTGGTTCCGAGGTCGCCGGCGTCGACACCGTCACCGGCGGTGGCCGGGCCCTCCAGGAACGGCCAGGCGGTGGCGCAGGCGTCGTAGCAGGTGCTCTGCGGGCCGGTGTCGGTCGTGAAGAGGTAGAGGGTCAGGCCCTTGCCGTCGACGACCACCGGGCCGAGGCTGGTGTCGGCGATCGCGATGGTGGATGCTCCGCCGGCCGGAGCAGTGGCTTCGGCCCCGGCGGCCGGGCGCTGGGTGGTGGTGACCCCCGAACCGGAGTCCGAGTCGCTGCCGCACGCTGCTGCGATCAGCACGAGACCGGCGAACAGGGCGAGCAGGGTGAATCGTCGACGCATCAGGGTCCTCCCTCGGGTGACCAGACCGGCACCCGCCGGTCGAAGGGCTCCTACGGCGCGCAGGTCCGGACGGATTTTCGAGATCTGTTCGCGGCGCTCGGCCGTAGGGTCGTCCGTGGTGACCACCTCACCGCGTGCCGACCGGCGTCTGACCGCGAGCGCGACCGAACCGACCGACGCCGCGCTGCTCGTCGCCGTCGCCCTCGGCGACGGCGACGCCTGTCGTTCGTTCGTCCATCGCCACGCCAGCGCCGTCTTCGGTCTGGCGCTCGGCATGTGCCGCGACCGGGGGGTCGCCGAGGACGTCACCCAACGGGCCTTCGAGCGCGCCTGGCGCCACGCCGGCGCCTACGAGCCGGACCGCGCGTCGGCCCGCACCTGGCTGCTGATGATCACCCGGCGCCTCGCGCTCGACGAGCTGCGTCGCCGGAAGGCCCACCCTCTGGCCCCGGCCGACCTCGACGCCGTGTTGGCGCCGGCGACGGCCGACACCGAGGCCGCCGCGCTCCGTGACACCGAGCGCGACGCGGTCACCCGGGCCCTCGCCGAGCTCCCCGAGCCGCAGCGGCGTGCGGTCGTGTTGGCGGCACTCGGAGGTCGCACGGCGTCGGAGGTGGCGGCGATCGAGAGGATCCCCCTGGGCACGGCCAAGACCCGTATCCGGCTGGGGCTGCGTCGGCTCCGTGCCGAGCTGGATGGGGAGGTGGACCATGGTTGACGACATGGCTGACACGGCGGGCTGCGCCGAAGCGCGTGACGACCTCGAGCTCCTGGCGCTGGACGCACTGGAACCGGACCGGGCCGCCGCCGTGGGCCGCCACGTCCAGCAGTGCGCCTCGTGTGCGGCCGAGCTGGTCCGCCTCGAGTCGGTGGTGGGTTCGGTGCTGCACGCCGCCCGATCGGTCGAGCCGGGAGCGGAGCTCACCGAGCGGATCCTCGGCGGTCGCACCACGCCAGAGCGAGCGGCGGAGGTCGATGACGAGGTCGATGACCGATCCGCAGCACCGCCGCCGTCGATCGCACGCCGCCCCCGTCGTCGGGGTCGCGTCGCTGCGGGAGCGGTCGGCGCCGCGGCCGCTGCGCTGCTGTTCGGGGTGCTCGTCGGGGTGCTGGTCGGT
>DATDIY010000079.1:0-3966 GCA_036520815.1 Acidimicrobiales bacterium | reverse complement strand
CGGCATGGCTGAGGACTTCCCGACGACCGAGCGCCACCACCCCTACGACAACCGCACGCTCTACGGCGCCGCCAAGCTCTTCAACGAGGGCCTGCTGCGCACCTTCCACGACATGAACGACCTCGACTACGTGGCCCTGCGCTACTTCAACGTGTACGGGCCCCGCATGGACATCCACGGTGTCTACACCGAGGTGCTGGTGCGGTGGATGGAGCGCATCGTCGCCGGCCAGTCGCCGCTGATCCTGGGCGACGGCACCCAGACCATGGACTTCGTGTTCGTCGAGGACATCGCCCGGGCCAACATCGCCGCCGCCAAGGCGTCGGTCACCGACCGGGTCTACAACGTCGGGACCGGACTCGAGACGAGCCTCCTGCAGCTGGCCGAGGCCCTGCTCGAGGTGATGGGTAGCGACCTGGCGCTCGAGTTCGGTCCCGAGCGCAAGGTCAACGCCGTGCCTCGCCGCAAGGCGTCGGTCGCCGCCGCCCGCAACGACCTCGGCTTCGAGGCGTCCGTCTCGTTGCACGACGGCCTCGAGCGGCTGGTGGCGTGGTGGGCGGCCGAGCGCCAGACGGCGGCCGTCGGAGCGTCATGACCAGCACGAGCCCGGACCTCGCCCCGATCCCGATCATCCGCCCCTGGCTGGGGGAGGAGGAGGCGGAGGCGGCGGCCGAGGCCGTGCGCTCCGGTTGGGTGGCGCAGGGTCCGAACGTCGTCGCCTTCGAGCAGGCCTTCCGCGACAGGGTCGGCTCGGCCGACGCCGTCGCCGTGTCGAGCTGCACCACCGGGTTGCACCTGGCGCTGGTGGCGCTGGGGGTGGGGCCCGGCGACGAGGTCGTCGTGCCGTCGTTCTCGTTCATCGCCACGACCAACGCCGTGCGCTACGTCGGGGCCACGCCGGTGTTCGCCGACGTCGAGCCGGCCGACGGCAACCTGTCGGCCGCCACCATCGCTCCCGTCGTCACCCCGCGGACCCGGGCCGTGCTGGTCGTGCACCAGGGCGGCGTGCCCGCCGACCTCGACGGCATCCACGCCCTGTGCGACCCGAAGGGGATCGCCGTGGTGGAGGACGCCGCCTGCGCCATCGGCTCGACCCATCGGGGCCGGCTCGTGGGCGCCGACTCGGAGCTCGTCGTCTTCTCGTTCCACCCCCGCAAGGTCGTCACGACCGGCGAGGGCGGGATGATCACCACCAGCGGCACCGAGGCGGGCACGCGCCTGCGGCGGCTGCGTGAGCACGGGATGAGTGTCAGCGCCGCCGACCGCCACCGCATGGGTGGGGTGGTCGTCGAGCAGTACCTCGAGACCGGCTTCAACTACCGCATGACCGACATCCAGGCCGCTGTCGGGCGGGTGCAGCTGGGCAAGCTCGACGCCCTCGTCGCTCGTCGGCGGGAGCTGGCGGCGCGTTACCAGGCGGCGATCAGCGAGATGCCGGGCCTGCGGGCGGTGGCCGATCCGTCGTGGGGCACCACCATCTTCCAGTCGTTCTGGGTCCTGCTCGACGACGGGTTCCCCCTGTCGCGCAACGAGCTGATGGCGCGCTTCGCCGAGGTCGCCATCTCCACCCGGCGGGGGATCATGGCGTCGCACCTCGAGCCGGCCTGCGCCGGTCTGGCCACCGGGCCGCTCCCGGTGACCGAGACGCTCTCCGCCTCGTCGATCATCCTTCCGCTTTACCACGACCTCTCGGAGGCCGATCAGGATCGGGTGATCGACGTGCTGGCCGCTACGGCCCGATGACCCTGCGCCCGCTCGTGCTCGCCGGAGCCGGTGGGTTCGCGCGCGAGACGGCCGAGCTGGTGGCGGCCCTCGGCCCCGACGGCGGCTTCGACCTGCTCGGCTTCCTCGACGACGACCCGCTGATGGTCGGCGCCGACGTCGGCGGGCTCCCCGTCCTCGGTCCGCTCGACTGGGTCCACGACCACCCCGACGTGGCGGTCGTGCTCTGCGCCGGCAACCCGGGCAACCCGGGAGTGCGGCGCACCATCGCCCACCGCCTCGGACTCGACGACGACCGCTACGCGACCCTCGTCCACCCGGCTGCCTCGGTGGCGTCGTCGGCCTCGCTCGGCCCCGGCACCGTCGTGCACGCCACCACCGTGCTGACCGCCGACATCGAGCTCGGCGCCCACGTCGCGGTCATGCCGGCGGTCGTGTTGACCCACGACGACGTGGTGTCGGACTTCGTCACCATCGGCGCCGGCGTCCGCGTGGCCGGAGGGGTGCTGGTCGGCGAGGCCGCGTACCTCGGCTCGGGCTGTCTGATCCGCGAGCGCGTCACCGTCGGGCGGGACTCGCTGGTCGGCATGGGCGCCGTCGTCACCCGGGACATCCCTCCTGGTGAGGTGTGGGTCGGTTCGCCGGCCCGTCGCCTGCGCACGTTCGAAACCTCAGGGGTCAGCGACCCCACGACTCCCCCCACGGTGACCGCATGAGCAGCTACGACCGCATCCCCCTCGTCGACCTCGGTGCCCAGCACGAGGAGGTCGCCCTCGAGGTGGCCGCCGGCTTCGACAAGGTCCTGAGCTCGACCGCCTTCGTGGGTGGTCCCGACGTCGACGAGTTCGAGGCCGAGTTCGCCGCCTACACCGAGCGCCAGGCCTGTGTCGGCGTGGCCAACGGCACCGACGCCATCGAGCTGGTGGTCCGGGCCCTCGAGATCGGCCCCGGCGACGAGGTCGTCGTCCCCGCCAACACGTTCATCGCCACCGCCGAGGCGGTGGCCCGCGCCGGCGCGACGGTCGTGCTGGCTGACTGCGATCCGACCAACCTGCTGATCGACCCCGCCTCGGTCGCCGATCGGCTCACCGACCGCACCCGGGCGGTGATCGCCGTCGACCTCTACGGGCAGATCGCCCCGATGGAGGAGCTGCGTGACGTGATCGCCGGTCGCCACGTGCACCTGCTCGAGGACGCCGCCCAGTCACAGGGCGCCCGTCGACACGACCGCACCATCGGCTCGCTGGCCACTGCCGCCATGACGAGCTTCTACCCGGGCAAGAACCTCGGCGCTTACGGCGACGCCGGTGCCGTGGTCACCGACGACGACGAGCTCGCCACCCGTGTGCGCACCATCTCCAGCCACGGTGGCCTGCGCCGCTACGAGCACGTCGTGCAGGGGTTCAACTCCCGCCTCGACACGCTGCAGGCGGTCGTGCTGCGGGCCAAGCTCTCCCGCCTCGAGGGCTGGAACGAGCGTCGTCGTGAGGCGGCCGCCCGCTACGACGCCCTCCTGGCCGACGTCGCCGACGTGCGGCTGCCCGGCACTGATGCGCCGAACCTGCACGTCTGGCACCTCTACGTTGTGCGGGTGCCGAACCGTGACGCCGTGTTGGCCCACCTGAACGAGGCGGGCGTCGGCGCGGGCATCCACTACCCGAAGCCGCTGCACCAGACCGAGGCGTTCGCCGGTGTGGCCGAGGTCGGCTCCTGCCCGGTCGCCGAGACCGAGGCCGGGTCGCTGCTCACCCTGCCGCTCTTCCCCCACATCACCGAGGCCCAGCAGGTCCGGGTGGTGGAGACGCTGGTCGAGGCGCTCTCGTGACCCTCGACCCCACCGTGAAGGTCCACGAGAAGGGCCTGTGCGAATCCGACTCGGTGGGGCCCCGCACCCGGATCTGGGCGTTCGCCCACCTGCTGCCGGGCGCGGTCGTGGGTGCCGACTGCAACATCTGTGACAGCGCCTTCATCGAGGGCGGTGCCCGGCTGGGCGACCGGGTGACGGTGAAGAACTCGGTGCTGGTCTGGGACGGCGTCACCGTCGAGGACGACGCGTTCCTCGGCCCGGCCATGGTCTTCACCAACGACTTCGTGCCGCGGGCGTTCATCAAGCGGGGGAGCGAGGGCTTCCTGCCCACGCTCGTCCGCCGGGGCGCCAGCATCGGCGCCAACGCCACCATCGTGTGCGGCGTGACGATCGGTGAGTACGCCGTCGTCGGAGCCGGCGCGGTGGTCACCCGTGAC
>DATDIY010000078.1:0-5591 GCA_036520815.1 Acidimicrobiales bacterium | reverse complement strand
CGGCGCGAGGAACTGGTCCGTCCCTCCGACGCCGCCCAGCACGTCGTGCGCTCGCTCGCCGAGGTCCACTTCGGGACCTGGCCCGTCACGATCGGCGGGGTACGGGGCGCCGTGGCCCTGCTCTCCCGCCTGCAGGAGTGGAAGTGGGGTGACCCGTCGCTGCGCAGCTCACCGGAGATCCCTGAGGACTTCGATCCGGTCGGCTACCTGCTCGCCAATCCCGATGTGCTGGCCGCCCAGGTCGACCCGTATGAGCACTATCTGTCCTCAGGGAAGGACGAGGGTCGTCGGTGGCGCCAGGTGATGGGCTGAGCCGGCCCTGCGTGCGGAGCGGTGTTCGGTGGCCGCTAGCCTCTGGCCCCTATGGGGAAAGCATCATCCTCCAAGAAGGTGGCGCGCGCGGCTCGGGCCGGCGGACGGACACCCGGCGGACCCAGGCGCCAGTACGGCTATCCGCTGGCGATCGGCGCGATCCTGCTCGTCGGCGTGCTGCTGGTCGTCTTCGCCCGCAGCGAGAACCAGGAGGCGGCGGCGGCGACCCCCACCCTGGCCGACCACTGGCATGCCGCGTTCGGTGTGTACGTCTGTGACACCTGGCTGCCGCCGCTGACCGACCAGATCAGCGACACGACCGGTCTGCACACCCACGGCGACGGAATCGCCCACATCCACCCCTTCAACAGCGGAGCGACGGGGCAGAACGCCACCCTCGCCAAGTGGGGCGAGACCACCGGCATCACGTTCACCTCCGACTCGTTCACCGTGAACGGCGTCGAGTACGCCAACGGCTACGACTGCAACGGCACCCCCGCCAACGTCTCGCTGTCGGTGTGGTCCGCCGACGATCCCGATGCGGACCCGACCGTCTACACGAGCAACTTCGGTTCGGTGCACTTCGACGCGGACCGCATGGCGATGACCCTGGCCGTCGTGCCGGAGGGCACCGAGGTGCCCCTGCCCGAGACCCTCGACGACCTCGACCGCCTTGACCCGGCGACCGACAGCGTCATCCCCGAGGACACGACACCGGCCACGGCCCTGGACGGCTCGACCGACACCACGGTCGCCGACGGCAGCACCACGACGAGCACACCCGAAGGGGCGCAGTGAGGGCAGTCATCCTGGTCGGCGGGTTCGGGACTCGCCTCCGCCCCCTCACCTTCACCACGCCGAAGCAGATGCTGCCGATCGTCGGCGAACCGATGATCGAGCGGGTGGTACGCGCCATGGCGGGCCATGGTGTCACCGACGCCGTGCTGTCGATGGGCTACCGCCCCGACGCCTTCCTCGACGCCTACCCGGACGGCCGGTGCGCCGGTGTGCGCCTCCAGTACGCAGTCGAGCCCGAGCCGCTCGACACCGCCGGCGCCGTACGGTTCGCGGCCACAGCCGCCGGGATCGACGACACGTTCATCGTCGTCAACGGCGACGTGCTCACCGATCTCGACGTGCGGGCACTCTGGGACTTCCATCACGAGCGCTCGGCCGAGGGCACCATCGCCCTCACGCCGGTCGAGGACCCGTCCCGCTTCGGCGTGGTCCCCACCGACGAGAAGGGCCAGGTCACGGCGTTCGTCGAGAAGCCCAAGCCGGGCACGGCCCCGACGAACTGGATCAACGCCGGCACCTATGTGCTCGAGCCGAGCGTGCTCGACCGGATCCCGACCGGGCGGAAGGTGTCGATCGAACGGGAGACCTTCCCGGCGATGGTCGTCGACGGTTCGCTCTACGCCATGCCGAGCGACGCCTACTGGGTCGATGCCGGCACCCCGAACACCTACGCCGAGGTCCAGCTCGACCTCATCGACGGCACCCGTGGCGAGGCGGAGACCGCGGTCCACCCCTCGGTCACGATCTCGCCGAGCGCAGTCGTCGACCACTCCGTGGTGATGGCCGGAGCGTCGATCGGCGACGATGCCGTGATCCGCGACTCGGTGATCCTCCCCGGTGCCCGTCTCGATCCCCGGGTCTTCGTCGACGGCTCGGTCATCGGTGCCGGCGCTCGCGTGGGCGAGGGGGCTGTCCTGTCGGGCATGACCGTCATCGGCGACCGCTACGAGGTCCGGGCCGGCGCCCACCTCGACGGCGCCCGCGTTCCCGAGGAGGGCTGATCGCCGTGCACACGCTCGTCACCGGTGGTGCGGGGTTCATCGGATCGACGCTCGTCGACAGGCTCCTCGACGAGGGCCATTCGGTGACCGTGGTCGACAACCTCTGGAGCGGGTCGATGGCGAACCTGGGCCCGGCCCAGGCTGCGCACGGTGACCGGCTGGTCGTGCACCGCATCGACATCCGTGACCCCGGCATCGCCGAGGTGGTGGCGGCCCAGCCACCGGAGGTGGTGTTCCACCTGGCGGCCCAGGCCGACGTGCGGGTGTCGGTCGCCCGGCCGGTGTTCGACGCCGAGGTCAACGTCATCGGCAGCCTCAACGTGTTCGAGGCAGCCCGCAAGGCAGGCGTGCGCAAGGTCGTCGTGGCTTCGAGCGGCGGGACGATCTACGGCGAGCCCGCACCCGAGGCCCTGCCCGTCGACGAGTCGCACCCGCAGCGCCCGGTGTCCCCGTACGGCGTGGCCAAGAAGGTGGTCGACGACTACCTCTACGCCTTCCGTGTGCTCCACGGGCTCGACTTCGCGGCCCTCGCGCTGGCCAACGTCTACGGCCCCCGCCAGGATCCGTTCGGCGAGGCCGGCGTGGTGGCCATCTTCGCCGGACGTCTGCTCGGGGGGCAGCCCTGCACCGTGTTCGGTGACGGCGAGCAGACCCGCGACTTCGTCTACGTCGACGACGTCGTCGATGCTTTCGTTCGGGCCGCCGACCGCGGTGATGGCGTGCTGTGCAACATCGGCACCGGTGTGGAGACCTCCGTGAACCGCCTCTACGACGCGATGGCGGCCGCCGCCGGCGTCGACGTGCCGGCGGTGCACGCCGAGGCCCGGGTCGGCGAGCTGGCCCGGTCGTCGCTCAACCCGGCCTACGCCGGTGAGGTGCTGGGCTGGACGCCCACGACCTCCCTGGAGGACGGCTCCTCCGCCGTCCTCGACTGGTTCCGCACCCAGGCCCGCTGACGCTCGTCTTCCCTCTCCCTACCAAGGTGGCTCACGTGGTTCGGCCAGCTTGGCGTGGTGAGCCACCTTTCCTGGTGGAGAAGAGGGACTAGCGGAAGAGGTCCTCGGCGGGGCGGCGGACGATCTCGTCGCGGACGTTGCCGGGTCGCAACCAGGTCGGGTCGACGCCTCGGACCACGGCCACGGGGATACCGCTCGACTTGCCCATGACCAGCTCGGCCGCGGCGGCGAGCTCGTCGACGACGGCCACCTCGGTGACCTGCATCTCGCGGCCGTGAGCGTCGGGCGTGCCTCGGAGGTCGACGACGCCGGCGATGCCGGCGCACCCGATGGCCACGTCGGTCACCCCTCGCCGCCATGTGCGCCCGAAGGTGTCCGAGACGATGACGGCCACCTCGACGCCGGCGCGATGGCGAAGGCCGTCGCGGATGCGGCGCGCCGAGCGGTCGGGGTCGACGGGAAGCAGGGCGGCATAGCCCGCCTCCACGTTCGACAGGTCGATCCCTGCGTTGGCGCACACGAAGCCGTGGCTCGTCTCGCTGATGATCAGGTCGCCGCGCCGGCGCAGCACGCGCACCGACTCCTGCTCGACGAGCGGCTTGTGGGAGAGCGGGTCGTCGGGATCGACGGGGACGAGGCGATCCTCGGCCTTGGACACGATCTTCTGGGTGACCACCACGACGTCGCCGTCGGCGAGGGCGGTTTCGGGATCGGAGGCTGCGGCCTCCGCGATCCTCCCGGCCAGGTCGGCGCCGGGGGTGATCTCGGGCACGCCCTCGAGGCCGAACACGCTGAGCCGGCTCATGGGCGGAGCTCCACGTCCACGGCGGCCAACGTGGTGCGGGCGAGGGCAGCGGCGGCGTCGGGGGTGCGCATCACCGTGTGGGTGACCACACAGCGGAGGCCCTCGGCCTCGACCTCGCCGGCCCGGTCGGCGTCGGCCTCGTCGATGACGAGGGTGCCGGCGACAGCGGCGTACAGGCGGGCCACCCCGACCACGCTCGGTTCGTGGCCGAGCTCGACGAGCATCCGGTCGGCCGGGCCCTTGAGGGCGGCGCCGGCGACGATCGGCGAGACCGCCACCACCGTGTCGCGTCGGGCGGAGACCGCGTCGCGCACACCGGACACGGCGAGGACGGGCTCGATCGAGACGATCGGGTTGGACGGGGCGATGACGACCGCGTCGGCGTCGGCGAGCGATTCGAGGACACCCTCGGTGGGGCGGGCCCGGTCGGCGCCGTCGATCCGCACCGCCGACACGGGTACGGCGTGGCGGCGCTGCACGAAGTACTGCTGGAACTCGATCTCGGTGCCCGCCGGCAAGGCAGCGGCTCCGAGGCCGTCGACCCCGTCGGTGTGGTCGTCGCTGGCGAGGGTGACCATCGTGCGCACCCGGTCACCGGTGACCGGCACGATGCGCAGCTCCAGGCCCCAGGCGCGAGCGATCTCGTCGGTGACGGTGGCCAGGTCGGCACCCTCCGACAGGCGCTGGGTGCGGTACAGGTGGGTACCGAGATCGCGGTCGCCCAGCCCGAACCAGCTGACCCCGCCGTAGCGATCGAGCATGGCGCGGGCCTGCCACGACTCGTCGGTCAGGCCCCATCCGGTCTCGGTGTTGATGGCGCCGGCGAGCGTGTACGTGACGGTGTCGATGTCGGGCGAGATGTGCAGGCCGTGCAGCACGAGGTCGTCGCCGACGTTCACGACCGCCACCAGCTCCGACGGGGGCACGACCTGGACCAGCCCGCCGAGCATGCGGGCGGCGCCGACCCCTCCGGCGAGGGTGACGATCATCTCGTCACCAGGTCAGGTGAGGTTGCGCTGCTGGCGGGCGACCAGCTCGAGGTCGGCGTCGACCATCATGTGCACCAGGTCCGGGAAGGACGTCTGGGGCGCCCACCCCAACGTGGAACGGGCGAGGGTGGAGTCGCCGACCAGGAGATCGACCTCGGCCGGGCGGAAGAAGCGCTCGTCGACGACGACGTGGTCCTGCCAGTCGAGATCGACGCGACCGAAGGCCAGCTCGCAGAACTCGCGCACCGAGTGCGTCTCCCCGGTGGCCACGACGTAGTCGCTCGGCGTGTCCTGCTGGAGCATCCGCCACATCGCGTCGACGTAGTCGCCGGCGAAGCCCCAGTCGCGCTGGGCGTCGAGGTTGCCGAGGTGCAGCTCACGGTCGAGGCCGAGCTTGATGCGGGCGACGCCGTGGGCGATCTTGCGGGTTACGAACTCGAGGCCTCGCCGCGGGCTCTCGTGGTTGAAGAGGATCCCCGAGGTGGCGTGCATGCCGTAGCTCTCGCGGTAGTTCACCGTGATCCAGTGCCCGTAGACCTTGGCCACGCCGTAGGGGCTCCGCGGGTAGAGGGGGGTCGACTCCCGCTGGGGCACCTCGACGACCTTGCCGAACATCTCGCTGGAGCTGGCCTGGTAGAAGCGGACCTCGTGGTCGGCGAGGCGGATGGCGTCGAGCAGCCGGGTGACTCCGAGTGCGGTCGTCTCACCGGTGAGGACGGGCTGGCCGAAC
>DATDIY010000077.1:0-11290 GCA_036520815.1 Acidimicrobiales bacterium | reverse complement strand
CATCGACAACGTCGTCAGCCGCCGCCCCGACATCACCGTCACCGCCGGGAACGCCCTCGGTCAGGTCGTCGGGTCAATCTTCGACTTCCTCATCAACGCGGTCACCGGGCTGCTGCTCATGAGCGTGCTGGTGGCGCTCATCGGCATCGTCAACACGCTGTCGTTGTCGATCCTCGAACGCCGCCGGGAGTTGGGGCTGTTGCGGATCATGGGCATGACCGACAAGCGCGTGCAGCGCATGGTGCGGCTCGAGTCGGCGTTGATCTCGGCCCTCGGCACCGTCACCGGTCTGATCGGCGGTCTCGTGGTCGGGTGGGGCCTGATCTTCACCATCAACCGGCTCTCCGACGCCAACATCGGCTTCGGCTTCCCGGGCCTGCAACTGCTCCTGGTGCTGGTGCTCGGCATCGTGCTCGGGGTGGTGGCCTCGTGGATCCCGGCCCGTCGCTCCACCCGCCTCGAGGTGCTCGACGCCATCCAGGCCACCTGAACCCGACGGCCTCGGACAGTCCATCAAACTGGATTGATTGATACCCGCCATCGTCCTACGGTGACGACGATGCCGACCGCACCGGCCCCACTCGTTGAAGATGCCCCTCCGGCCTTCCTGCGCCTCGTCGGGCATCCGATCCGGTGGCGGCTCCTCAAGGAGCTCGCCCACAGCGACCGGGCGGTGCGGGAGCTGACCATGCTGGTCGACGAGAAGCAGAGCCTGGTGTCGTACCACCTCAGGGAGCTGCGCAGCGCCGAGCTCGTTCGCGCCCACCGCAGCTCTGCCGATGGTCGTGACTCGTACTACTCGATCGACTTCGAGGCTTGCGGCGAGCTGCTGCAGGCCTCGGGAACGGCACTCCATCCCGGTCTTCGCTTCGCCCCCGATCACCGGGCACCCCGGATCGGAAGCGATCGGGTGACACGACGACCGAGGGTCCTCTTCCTCTGCACCGGGAACGGCTCGCGCTCCCAGATCGCCGAAGCCCTCCTCGAGTCGCTCTCCGCCGGAGAGGTCGACGTCGTGAGCGCCGGCAGCCATCCCAAGCCCGTCCACCCGAACGCTGTCCGCGTCCTGGCCGAGCGGGGCATCGACATCAGCGAGCGAAGCTCGAAACACCTCGACCAGTTCACCCGGCGGCGCTTCGACCACGTGATCACGCTCTGCGACCGCGTCCGCGAGGTGTGTCCCGAGTTTCCGGGGCGGCCCGACACCGTGCACTGGAGCATCCCCGACCCCGGACTCGAGGGCGACACCGACGAGGCCAGCTACCCCGCGTTCGAACGCACCGCGTCGGAGCTCGCGACCCGCGTCCGGTTCCTGCTGTGCTCGATCCAGCAACCCCGAAGGAGGTCACCGACCCATGGATGATCAGACCGTCAACGTCCGCTACATGGTCGACGACGTCGACGCCGCCATCGACTTCTACACCGGCCTTCTGGGCTTCACGGTGCTCACCCGCTTCGGGCCGGCCTTCGCCGACGTGCAACGAGGCAACCTGCGCCTCCTGCTCAGCGGCCCAGCCAGCTCCGCCGGGCGCCCGATGCCCGACGGCCGCACACCCGGCCCCGGCGGGTGGAACCGTCTCCACTTCATCGTTGCCGACCTGCCGGCCGAGGTGGCGAGGCTCTCGGGCCTCGGGGCCAGGTTCCGCAACGACATCGTGGTCGGTCCCGGCGGCTCCCAGATCCTGCTGGAGGATCCGTCGGGGAACGTCGTCGAGCTGTTCCAACCGGCCGGCACCTGACCGCTGCGTTCCACTCGAGATCGTCTCCCGAGAGCGACTCCGCGCGGATCGCCTGATCCGGGCCGTCACCGGACGATTGCTAGGTTCCTCGGCGGAGGGATGGCAGAGCGGACGATTGCGACGGTCTTGAAAACCGTTGAGGGGCAACCCTCCGGGGGTTCGAATCCCCCTCCCTCCGCTCCGACGACCTGGACGAACCATGACGACACGAACCCCATCGGCCAGGCGCCGGCGCGCGCTCACCGCCGTTGCGCTCGCCGCCGCCCTTGCCGCCAGCATCGGCGCGTGCAGCTCGGATTCGTCCGATGAGGCCGCTCCCGAGGCCACCGCCAAGCCCGTGGATCCCACGATCTCCACCGCGTTGCACGATGCGGCCGCGGCGACGGTCGCGACGCCGTCGTTCCAGTACTCCGCCACGATCGTCTCCGAAGGTAAGACCACGACGGTCGTCGGTGACGTGGTCGCGCCGGACAAGGTGCGCGAGTCCACGATCGGGCCGGATGGTCAGCTGACCGAGACCATCCGCATCGGGTCCGAGACATGGACGAAGGAGGGCACGGGGGCGTGGCAGAGCACACCGGACGCTCCCGGGCTCGATCCGGACACGAAGGCCATGATCACGGCGCTGCGTGATGCGACCGTCACCAGTGGCACCACCTCGGACATGTTCTTCAAGCTCGAGGACGGGAGCGCGTTCTTCGAGACGGCGGACGGCGTCGACGAGGCCTCCGGTCAGGCCACCGTCGTCGACGGCCACATCACCCGCCTCCGCTACGGCATCTCGGGCTCGAGCCCGTCGCAGCTCGTGACGATCGACATCACCGAACCGAGCGCGGCCACCATCGACCCACCCATCTGAGGTCCCGGAGGCGACGCGATGGACGAGGACGAGGAGAACGCACAGATCGAGTGGCCGGAAGGCAGCTCGGACGAGAACGAGCACCTCCTGCAGTGGCTCGGCTACGTGCGCGGCGGGGTGCTCCGCGACGCCGCGGGGCTGACCGACGAGCAGGGCCACTGGACACCGGACGGCAAGCTCATCTCCCTCGTCGGGATCCTGAACCACCTCACCCACATGGAGTGGCGGTGGATCGACGGAGGGTTCCGCGGGGCCGAGGTGAGCTACGAGCCCGAGAGCGAGTTCCATCCCGAGGGCCTGACGCTCGCCGAAGCACTCGCCGCCTACCGGGCCCGGGCGGCGTCGACTGACGCCTTCGTGCGGGCCACCAGCCTCGACACCGTGAGCCCCGAGTCGAGTTGGGGCAGGGGCCACGACCTGCGCTTCGTGGTGCTGCACGTCCTCGAGGAGACGGCCCGCCACGCCGGCCACGCCGACGCCACCCGCGAGATGCTCGACGGCTCCACCGGTCTCTGAGCGGCCACCAGCAACCAGCCTCGGCAACTGCCTAGAGACGGTCGACCTGCGGATCGTCCGGGTTCCGGCGGCCGGCGATGAGCACGGTCGCCGCCGCGAGGACGAAGACGATGCCCACGCCGACGGCGAGTGCTCGCCTCGTCCTGATGGCGTCCTCGCACGGGCGGTCGACGAAGAAGCCGCGGTCGGAGTAGGTGCGCGGCCCACCTCGTAGCGGCGATCCGCAGTCGATCTCGGCCGACGTCGGTTCCTCGACGATCCCTGTCTCGCCCAGCGTCCCGAGCGTGTAGTCGACGGTGGTGGACAGCGGAGCGGCGAGCAGGGCGATGAGGGCGATGGCACTGACGAGCGCCACCACCACTCCGACGAGCACGACGGTTCGGCGCCGCCCCCAGGTCCGCTCCGCGCTCTCCATCGGGCCAGTCGAGCAGGAACGCGACCTTCCTTCGAATCAGACGAGGGCGTGCACCCGACGGTCGAGGTCGTCGGCCAGCTCGAGCAGCGCCTTGTGACAGTCGCCGGTGAAGGCGGACGCGTGCATCGGCGCCAGGGTCTGGACGTCGAGCTCGGCGAGCCGGCGGATGGCCGCGCCGCTGTCGGGGTGCAACGAGTAGGAGCCGGGCATGTCGTCCTCGGCGGCGACTGCCGGGCCGACGATGTCGCCGTCGATCACGGGCTCGAACTCCCCGAGCCAGGTGAACAGGTCACCGCACAGCAGGGTGCGGCTGGTGAGGTCGTACATCACGCCCGCTTCCCAGCCGTGGGGCACGTGGGGCGTGTCGAACCACTGGACGACGTGGCCACCGATTTCAAGGGTCTCGCCGTCGGCGAGCGAGCGCGGCTCCCGGTCGGCCATGTCACCGAGCGACACCATGCAGCCGATGAAGCCCTGCACGACGGTGGCCTCGGGGGCGAGCGCCAACCACTCGTTCATGGCGCCGGACTCGTCAGCCTCGATGTGACCGAAGCTGATCCAGCGCAGCGACTCGGGCGGCACGACGGTGGCGACCGCGGCCGACACCGCGGGGAAGATGCCCCGCATGCCGGTGTGGAAGAGCAGAGGATCGTCGGCAGCGATCAGGAACTGGTTGAAGGTGACCGGCGAGCCGGGCACGACGGTCGTGAGCTGGTAGGTGTCGGTGGCGATCTCGGTGACTCGGGTCTCCATCAGAACGGAACCTCCTGGGTGAGAAGGCCGGGCCCGTGGGCCCGACCGGACAGGATGCGGCAGAACTCGACGGTGTCGAGGGTGAGGTCCTCGCCCGTGCCGTCGCCGGCGACGTAGGTCGCCCCGATCGGTCCGGTGAGGGTGAGGGTGAAGGACCGACCGTGGCGGCGGGCCCACTCGCCGACCACGTCGGCGACGATGCGCCCGTCGTGCTCGGGCGTGAGCACCATCTCGTGGTCGGTGACCTGGGTGATGTCGACGCGGTGCATCCACGGGTCGCGGGTGAGGATGACGTCGAGGAGGTAGCTCATCGGCCACTTCTCGGTCTCGCCCCCCACCGTCTCGGGGATCTGGAGCTTTCGCAGCAACGCCGGGACGGATGTGCGCCAGCTGGCGGCGGCGGGACCGACCTGCTCGAGCCGATGGATGAGCTCGGCCGTGTCGAGCGAGGCGTGGGCGCCCACCTGCTGGGCGGTCATCTCGTCGATGGGCTCGGTCCCGTTGCGGCGCGCGGCTCGCATCGAAGCGACCTGACTGCGCACGAGGCGGCCGAACGAGGTGAAGTCCGTGGCCATGCCGACGCAGTGCCCGGCCATCGAGCGGACATCCCACTCCGGGCAGTCGGTGGGGAGGATCCACTCCTGGGGACTGAGGCTCCGGAGCAGGTCGGCCAGGCGGGCGTACTCGGTGGTGGCGAGGGCACGGGCCTCAGCGGTCGTGATGGGTTCGATGCCCTCGACGGCGACGGTGGTGGTCATCATCCGGCCTTCCTCCTGGTGCGGGTCGATCGGGCGGTGCGGGTGGATCGGACGGTCCGGGCGGCGTTCCGCTTCTCGATGTGGTCGACGAACATGTCGACGGCGTCGTCGATGAGGCGGATCCAGCGATCGCCACCGGGGTCGTTGGAGATCTGCTGGTCGGTGAGCCCGGTGCCGAGGGCGGTGAACAGGTCGATGTCGCCCGGCTCGGTGAGCCCGCAGGTGGCGAGGTGGGCGGCGAGGCGGTCGAGCTCGTCGACGGAGACGGCGAAAGCCTCGGGCGACGGCTCGAAGCCGGGGATGGTGCGCTGGAACAGCAGCTGGTAGCGGGCGGTGTCGGCGGTGCAGAACTCGACGACCGTGTGGATGATCAGCCGGATGTCGTGCCGGGCGTCGCCGGTCATCTCGTCCCACCGTTCGGCGTCGACGAACTGCTGGGCGCCCTGGGCGTACATGGCGTCGTAGATCGCCATCTTCGAGTCGAAGTAGCCGTAGAGCGAGGGGGCCTGCATCCCGACCCGTCGGGCCACGTCGCGCAGCGAGAGGGCGGCGAGGCCCTCCTCGCGAGCGATGGCCCACGCCGCGTCGAGGATCTCGACCTTGGTGGCCTCACGACGTTCGGCTCGCCGATCCCGGGTTGGTTCTCCTAACATTGTTAGGAGTTTCGAACGAGAGTCGGCGATCTGTCAAGGGGTCGGGTACGGGTTCGGTCGCCCGGGCAGCGCACGGTAGGGTTCCCCGTTGCGCCCTGGAGAGGTGCCGGAGTCCGGTCGATCGGGCCTCCCTGCTAAGGAGGTGTGGTGTAACAGCCACCGTGGGTTCGAATCCCACCCTCTCCGCCCGGTGCGATGGGCCCCGTTCGGGGCCCATCGTCGTTTTCCGCCAAAGACGGCTACGACGTTGCGGGCGTCACGGCCATAGGGTCGAGCAGGTCGAAAGCGTGGTCGATGGCCAGCGGGTAGTCGCCGGTGGCGCCCTCGGCGACCCACGCGTTGAAGCCGCTGCTCATCACCGCGAAGGCCACGCCCGCCATCAGCCGACAGCGCTGGTCGGTCGGCTCGAGGCCGTGGCGCTCGGCCAGCGCCCCTGCCACCACCGCCTGCCAGGTGGCGCCGAGGTCGTAGCTCATCCCCCGCAGCAGGGGCGAGCTGCTCGCCGCCTGGCCCTGACGGAGCATCCGCGCCGTGTCGAGCGTGGCGACCCACTGCACGAGGCCGCGGCGCAGCACGAGCATGTCGTCCTCGTCGACCGGTCGCGAGACGATGGCGGCGTGGAGCGACCCGTGGTGGTCGGCGTTCCAGTGGTAGATCACCTCGCCCTTGGTGGCGAAGTAGCGGAAGAACGTGGCCTTGGAGACCTCGGCCCGCTCGGCGATCTCCTCGACGGTCGTGGCCTCGTAGCCCTTCTCGACGAACAGCTCGAGGGCGGCGTCGGCGATGGCGAGACGGGTGCGCTCCTTCTTGCGGGACCGCAGCCCGTTGTCGACCGACCCACCGCTCGAAGCACCGACTGCACCAGCGGTCGGCACCCCGGCACCCACTTGCGTGATCGCCAGCATCGAATTATGGTACCGAAGTCTCAGTTCGTACGCAAGTCTCACAGCCGAGGGCCGGGACCAGCGCACGCAGGCCATCCGGAGCGCGACACCAGGGGGAAGTCCCATGACCACGACCGAGCAGCCACCTCTGGTGATGCCGTTCAGCCGACCGAGCGTCCTGCAGGTCTCGCCGCTCTTCGACCAGCTGCGCGGCGACCATCCCATCGTGCGGGTCACGACGGCCGCCGGTGACCCGGCCTGGTTGGTGCTCTCCTACGACGAGTGCAAGCAGGTCTACAGCGACCGACGCTTCGCCTACTTCTCGCACCCCGATCCCGAGAACGCGCCTCGCCTGTCCGAGGCCCTCGTGCACTCCGCCCCGATGGGCAACGTCGACTTCGAGGCGGAGACGACCCGGCTGCGCAAGCTGATGGCACCCAGCTTCACGCCGCGCCGCATCAAGCTGCTCAACGAGTGGATCCAGCAGCTCACCGACCAGTGCCTCGACGACATGGAGGCCGCCCACGACGCCGACCCCGGTGCGCCGGTCGACTTCCACAAGTTCGTCGGCTATCGGTTGCCCGTGCTGGTGATCTGCGCGCTGCTGGGCGTGCCCGAACCCGACCGCGATCGCGTGCTCGCCCTGTCCGACCGCATGGGGTCGTTCTACGGCGGCATGGACGCCTTCGCCGCCATGCAGGAGCTCGAGGCGTACATGGGCGAGCTGCTCCCCGGCAAGAAGGAGACCCCCGGCGAGGACCTGCTCTCCGACCTGGTCCGGGCCAACGAGGAGGACCCCACCTTCTTCTCCACCCGACCGCTCCCGGCCTACGCCGCCGGGCTCGTCTTCCCCGGCCACGAGACCACCGTCGTCCGCATGGACTTCGGCCTGCTCTACCTGCTCACCAACCCAGCGCAGCGCGACTGGCTGGTCGACGACATCGACGAGCGAGTCGGGCCGACCGTCGAGGAGGTCCTGCGGTTGACCTCGGCCCACGACTACGGGCTGATCCGCTGGGCCTCGGAGGACATCGAGATCGCGGGCGTCACCATCGGCGCCGGCGAGCTCGTGATCATCGACGACGCCGCCGCCAACCGGGACCCGGCCGTGTTCGACGACCCTCAGGCGTTCAACCCCCAGCGCGAGAAGAACCCCCACATCGCCTTCGGCCACGGTGCCCACGTGTGCCTGGGCCAGAGCCTGGCCCGCACCGAGCTGCGAGCCGTCGTGGCTTCGACGTTCCGCCGGTTCCCGGGCATCCGCCTGGCGGTCGACGTGAACGACCTCTCGATCGACGAGTCCCGCGTCGGAGGCGGGGTCCACGAGCTCCTGGTCACCTGGTGAGCACCGGACGACCGACGCATCTGCCAGCCACGAAGGGAACGACGCCGTGAGCACGACCACCCCTGAGGCCCGACCCCTCTCCACCGCTCTGGGCGCCGAGGTCACCGGGCTCGACATCTCCCGCCGCCTCGACGACGACGAGGTGAAGTTCCTCCGCCAGGTGTTCGACGAGCGCGGCCTGGTGCTGTTCCGCAACGTCGACATCCCCCGGCTCCGCCAGGCCTACCTCTCCCAGCTCCTGATGGTGGCCGATGCCGTCCCCACCGAGGACGAGGCCGCCGCCATCGCCGACCAGCAGGCCAGCTTCCTCATCTCCAACCGTGAGGAGGGCGCGGCGGGGCCCTTCGGCCGGCTGCTCTACCACTGCGACGGGATGTGGTCGGAGTGGCCCTACGAGGTGATCTCCCTCTTCGCCGTCGCGGTGGAGAAGCCCGTCGTCCCCACCTGGTACGTCAGCTCGGCCAACGGCTGGACAACGCTGCCCGACGACCTCAGAGCCAGCGTCGAAGGCCTCAGAGTCGAGCAGGTGGCCGGCCCCGAGTACGTGCACGAGCGTCGCCAGAAGGGCTACGAGGGAGAGCTCGTCCAGGCCAAGCGCGACTACGTGCCGTCCTATGAGACGCCGGTCGTGTACACCCATCCCCGCACCGGGCAGCCCCTGTTGTTCGTCACCGAGGGGATGACACGGGGCGTCGTGGGGATGGACCCTGACGCCAGCGAGGACCTCCTCGAACCGATCTTCGCTCACCTCTACGCCGAGGAGAACCGGCTCGAGTTCGAGTGGGAGCCGGGCGACCTCGTGCTCTGGGACAACCTGAGCATCCAACACGGCCGCCCCTACGTGGCCCTCGAGGGCCCGGCCCGCACCCTGCGCAAGATCGGCCTGCCCATGCCCGAGGAGGCCATTGCCGCCTCGCTCGTCGACACCTACGAGGAAGTCGAGACCGTCTCGTGAAGGCCGTCGTGATCACCGACTTCGGCACCGAGCCCACCCTCGCCGACATCGCGGACCCCGAAGCGGGTGAGGGGGAGGTCGTCGTCGACGTCGAGCACGCCTCCGTGAACGGCATGGACGTCGCCACCGTGAAGGGCTACGTGCAGGGGATGATGCCCTACGAGTTGCCCATCACCCTGGGCCGCGACTTCTCGGGCACGATCCGCGCCATCGGTGCCGGTGTCACCGACCTCGCCGTGGGCGACGCCGTGTTCGGCCAGTCGCTGGGCATGCCGCTGCACGAGGGCGCCTTCGCCGAGCGCATCAAGGCCACGGCGGCCGTCATCGCGCCCAGGCCAGCCGGGTTGAGCTCGGCCGATGCCGCCGCGCTGGCGGTGGCAGGGGCGGCAGCGCGCGCCGCGGTCGACGCCATCGCCCCGAAGGCAGGCGACACCGTGCTCATCGCCGGCGCCACCGGCGGGGTGGGCTCGCTCGCCATCCAGATGGTGAAGGGCTCCGGGGCCACGGTGATCGCCACCGCATCGCCGGGCAAGGAGGCGTTCGTGACCGATCTGGGCGCTGACGAGGTCGTCGACCGCACCGGCGACCTCGACGCGCAGGTGCGGAAGACGCATCCCGACGGCGTCGATGCCGCCCTCCACCTGGCCGGTGATCCGATGGCCCTGGCCGACCTGCTCGCCAGCGGCGGGCGCATGGCCTCGGTGCTCGGCGTCGGCCAGGACCAGATGACCCGTCCCGACGTGACGGCGACGATGGTGATGACCATCCCGAACCGCGAGACGCTGGCCGCTCTGGCCGACGACGTGACGAGCGGCCGGCTGAGGGTGCCGATCACGGCGTCCTACCCGCTCGATCAGGCAGGGCAGGCGGTCGCCGACTTCGCCGAAGGCGCCACCGGCAAGCTCGCTGTCGCCATCAAGTAGAACCTCCTGCCGGTGGGAGCCGTCGGCAGACGAACCGAACCAACGATCCAGAGGACGGGGCCCGGGTGCGGGCCTCGGCCGCGTAGAGGGGGAACCATGACAGAAGGAAAGCGACTCGCCGGCAAGGTCGCCGTCATCAGCGGCGCCGGCTCGGTCGGCGAGGGCTACGGCACCGGCAAGGCCATGTCGGTGCTGTTCGGCCGGGAGGGGGCCGAGGTCGTCCTGGTCGACCACGAGGAGAGCCGGGCCCTCAGCGCCAAGGAGGAGATCGAGCGCGACGGCGGCACCGCCACCATCGTGGTCGACGAGCTCAAGGATCCCGAGGCCGGTGAGCGCATCATCGCCAGGTCGGTGGAGGCGTTCGGCGGTGTCGACATCCTGGTGAACAACGCCGGCCTGGCCATCCCGGTCCCCATCCTCGACACCGACATCGCCCTTTTCGACGACATCATCGCCGTCAACTTCCGGGCCCCGTTCTTCCTCACCAAGGCGGCCATCCCGGTGATGAAGGATCGTGGCGGCGGCGCGGTCATCTACATCTCATCGATCACCGCCATGCGCGGCATGGGTGGCGACGGCCGCACCGCCTACGCCGGATCGAAGGCGGCGCTGGGCGGCATGGCCCGCGACCTGGCCGACGCCTACGGCCGCTTCGGCATCCGCTTCAACGCCATCGCGCCAGGAATGATCTCCTCGCCCCATCAGAGCCAGGCCATCGCCGACAGCAAGTCCAGCCCCGGATCGGTGCCGCCGGGGTTCAACCTCGGCGACAAGACCGCCTTGGGCCGCACCGGTGACGCGTGGGACATCGCCCGGGCGGCGCTGTTCCTCTGCAGCGACGAGGGCGCCTACCTCACCGGGCTGCACCTCCCCGTCGACGGTGGCGCGGTGGCGCGCAGCCACTGAGACCGTACGGTCACGGAGGGCCGCATCCCGCGTAGGGTCGCGGGTGGACGAGGCCGTGGGGGCGGTCCCGTCCGTGGATCGAGGGGGACTCGCGTGACCGACACGACCACCAGGCCGGACCTCTACTGGGACCCGTACGACCCGGAGATCTTCCGGGACCCGTACCCGACCTACCGCCGGCTCCGGGAGGAAGCGCCGCTCTACTACAACGCCGAGCACGACTTCTTCGCGCTGAGCCGGGCCGACGATCTCGAGCACGCCTACACCGACAAGACCCGGCTCATCAACGGCCGCTCCGACATCATCGAGTACATCAAGTCCGGCGTGGAGTTCCCACCGGGCACCGTGATCTTCGAGGACCCGCCGCTGCACACCCGCCACCGGGCCCTGCTGTCACGGATGTTCACCCCCATCGTCGCCCGGAAGCAGAACGACAGATCCTCGCTAAACGTGGTGTCACCCTTCGGATGGGTGATCGGATCGAACCAGACGTCATCGAACTGGGCACGGATTCGCTCGAGCACCGTCCGATGGATCAGAAGGCACGCACCGCCGGTCGCGTCGACCGGCACGAGCTCGTCACG
>DATDIY010000076.1:0-4898 GCA_036520815.1 Acidimicrobiales bacterium | reverse complement strand
AGTTCCTCCGCATCGCCGCCCGCGACCTCACCGGCCTCGACGACCTCGAGCAGGTCGGCGCCGACCTGGCGGCCCTCGGGAACCAGGTGCTGGAGTCCGCGTGCTCTCTCGCCGCCGCTGGAGTCAACGGTGACAGCGAGGGCGAGAGCAACGTGCGACTCGCGGTGATCGGGATGGGGAAGCTCGGCGGCTCCGAGCTCAACTACTCGAGCGACATCGACGTGCTGTTCGTCGGAGACGGGCCCCGGGACCTGCTCGAACGACGAGCCCGGGCCGTCATGGAGATCGCCCGGCAGTGCTTCCGAGTCGACGCCAACCTCCGGCCGGAGGGTCGCGACGGGCCGCTCGTCCGCTCGCTCGACTCCTACGAGGCCTACTGGGACAAGTGGGCCGAGCCCTGGGAGTTCCAGGCGCTGCTGAAGGCCCGGCCCGCCGCGGGCGACCCGTCTCTCGGCCAGCGTTGGCTCGACGCTGCTCAGCGTTGGCTCTGGAGCCACCCGTTCGACGCGGACGACCTGCGTTCGCTGCGCGCCATGAAGGCCAGGGCCGAGGCCGAGGTGGCCCGCAAGGGACTGACGGGACGGGAGCTCAAGCGAGGTCAGGGCGGCATCCGCGACATCGAGTTCACCGTGCAGCTCCTCCAGCTGGTCCACGGCCACCTCGACCCCGAGCTCCGAGGGCCGACGACGCTCACCACCCTGGAGGAGATGACCGCCGCCGGATACGTGGATCCGGACGACGCCATCGAGCTCGCCGAGGCGTATCGCCTGCTGCGCACCGTCGAGCACCGCCTCCAGCTCGTCGACGAGCAGCAGGTCCACACCCTCCCGAGCGAGGTGGCGTCGCTCGACCACCTGGCCCGGGTGATGGGGTTGCGTGACGCGCCGGAGGGCACCGCCGCCGAGCAACTCGTCAAGGAGCTGCGCCGGCGGCAGGCCACCGTGCGGGGGATCCATGAACGCGTCTACTTCCGCCCGCTCCTCGAGGCCTTTGCCACGACCCACACCGAGGATGCCTCCCTCAGCCCCGAAGCAGCCGCGGCGCGGCTGTCGGCGTTCGGTTTCCTCGACGCCCGTCGCACCCAGGCCGCGGTCAAGGAGCTCACCCGCGGCCTCAACCGCTCGAGCCGGCTCATGCAGCAGCTGCTCCCACTGCTGCTCGACTGGCTCTCGCAGTCCCCGGACCCGGACCTCGGCCTCCTCGTGCTCCGCAACCTGTTGTCGGGCTCCACCGGCACGCGGACCTGGACCGAGACGTTCCGCGACTCCCCCGACTCGGCCCGGGCGCTGTGCTGCATCGCCGGGACCAGCCGGCTCCTCGGCGACATCCTCACCCACAACCCGGACCTCATCGCTCGCCTCCCCCACCCGGAACGCCTCGCCACCCGGGATCGAGCCGGACTGGTCTCCTCGGGCACCAAGGCGGTGCAACTGCGCGAGGGCCGGTCCGAGCGTCAGCTCTCTCTGCGCCGCTGGCACCAGCGCAACCTGCTCGGGATCGCCGCGCGCGACGTGTTGGGCCACGCCACGGTGCGCCAGGTGGGCATCGACCTCACCGTCCTGGCCGACGCGACGCTCGAGACGGCCCTGGCCTCGCTGGAGCCCACCATTCCGTTCGCCGTGATCGGCATGGGCCGCCTCGGTGGTGCCGAGCTGGCCTATGCCAGCGACCTCGACGTGGTGTTCGTCCACGACGGCACCGGCGCGGCGGCGAGCGAGGAGGCCAAGCGGCTCGCCACCGCCCTGATGCGCCTCGTCGGGGGGAGCACACCCGCCGACCAGGTCTACGACATCGACGCGGACCTTCGACCGGAGGGGAAGAACGGCCCTCTCTCGCGCAGCCTCAACGCCTTCGAGGTGTACTGGCGCGATCACGCCCTCACCTGGGAGCGCCAGGCCATGACCCGCGCCCGGATCGTGGCGGGCGACCGCGATGTCGGCAACCGGCTCCTCGACACCATCGAACCGTACGTGTGGGACAACGGTCTCAGCGCCGAGGAGATCCGGGAGATCCGGCGCATGAAGGCCCGCATCGAGTCCGAGCGGATCCCGATGGGCGAGGACCCCGACTTCCACCTCAAGCTCGGCCGCGGCTCGCTCTCCGACGTGGAGTTCACCGTCCAGCTCCTGCAGTTGCAGTACGGGGTGAAGGCCACCGGAACCCTCGACGCCCTACGAGCCCTGACCGAGAGCGACGTGCTCGCCGTCGACGACGCCACCGTCCTCGCGAAGGCCTACGCCTTCTGCGAGCGGGTGCGGAACCGCTGGTACCTGGTGAACAGCGCCCCCGGCGACTCCCTGCCCGCGCAACCGGAGTCGCTGCTCTGGCTCTCACGAGCGCTCGACACGCAGCCGCCCGCCCTCCGGGAGGACTACCGCCGCGTCACCCGCCGATCCCGCAAGGTGGTCGAGCGGATCTTCTACGGGCTCCCCGGCTGATCCGTGACGGTGCCGGACGAGCGGGCGGACGCAACGGGCTCACCTCCCGGAACCGACTCGGCCCGTCGTGTGGTCGTCATCGCCTTCTGCTCGAACCTGACCGTCTCGGTGGCCTTCGGCGTGGCTGCGGTCATGACCGGGTCGATCTCGATGTTCGCCCAGACCGTGCACGCGGTGGCCGACACCGCCAACCAGGCCCTGCTCTTCGTCGCGGGGCGTCGATCCCGATCCGGTCCCGGCCTCGAGCAGGTGGAGGCTGGACGAGCGGCCTACTTCTGGGCGCTGCTGGCCGCGGGTGGCGTGTTCGTGATCGGCGGCACCCTCTCGATCCGCGAAGGGATCCGCGGGCTCACCGACCCTGAGCCTCTGACCGACCTCGGCGTCGCCTACCTCGTGCTCATCGTGGCCATGGGCCTCGACGGGTTCTCGTGGCTGCAGGCCTTCCGGGAGACCCGGTCGGGCGCCGCCCGCCGGCAGTGGTCGTTCTTCCACCACCTCTCGAGGAGCTCGGATCCCACGACCCGCGCCGTCTTCGGGGAGGACTCGGCAGCCCTGATCGGCGATCTGCTGGCCATGGCCGGAATCACCCTCCACATCCTCACCGGCTCGGCCGTGTTCGATGCCATGGCCTCGATCGCCATCGGCCTCGTGCTCTGCGTGGTGGCGGTGATGCTCGCCCGACGGAACCTCGCCTTCCTCCTCGGCTCCGAGCCCTCCACCGAGGACAAGGATCGAGTCGACGCACTTCTCCGGTCGGTTCCGGGGGTCCGTGACCTGCTCGAGGTGCTCGTCACCTACGTCGGTCCCGAACAGGTCTGGGTGATCGCCCGCATCGACGTCGAGGACACCCTGTCCGCCAACGAGGTCGAGGAGATGGTCCGGGAGGCGGACACGCTCCTACGAGCGTCGTTCCCCGGCGTCGTACGCGTCGACCTCGTCCCGTTCCCGGACGACATCTCATCTGACGACACCTCGAGGTGAGCGCCAGCGCTCGGTGGGAACAAGCGGGTGACCGCTCGGGTCGTCGACCAGTGCTGTAGCTGGGCGACCACCTCGCAGAAGGACGTTCACGGGCCCGACACAAGCCCGTGACACGAGGCCCATACCGTCACGATCGAACCGGTCCCTGACCCGCGGGATCGGGCAGGTCTGACCGGAACATCGAGGAGAACCGATGAGTGGAAGTGCTGCGCGTCTGAAGGCGATCGAGGCGGTGAAGGCCCACCAGGGCCCGGAGGAGATCTTCTCCAGCGCCGAGTCGCCGGGCGAGGTCTTCGGCGAGAACGTCTTCAGCAAGAACGTGATGCAGAAGCGGCTTCCGAAGCTCGTCTACAAGTCCCTGCTGGGGACGATCGACCACTCGAAGCCGCTCGATCCGGTGGTGGCCGACATCGTGGCATCGGCGATGAAGGACTGGGCCATCGAGAAGGGCGCCACCCACTACGCCCACGTCTTCTATCCGCTCACCGGTCTCACCGCCGAGAAGCACGACAGCTTCCTCGAGCCCGACTCCACCGGCGCCTCGATCGCCGAGTTCGCGGGGAAGACCCTGATCCAGGGCGAGCCCGACGCCTCCAGCTTCCCGAACGGTGGGCTGCGAGCCACGTTCGAGGCCCGTGGCTACACCGGGTGGGACGCGACCAGCCCCGCCTACATCCTCCCGAACCCGAACGGGAACACGCTCTGCATCCCGACCGTGTTCGTCTCCATGACCGGGGAGGCCCTCGACCACAAGACGCCTCTGCTGCGCTCCCAGCAGGCCATGGCCGCACAGGCCGAACGTGTGCTCAAGCTGTTCGGCCACACGGATCCCGACGCCGTCGTGTCGTTCGCCGGCGCCGAGCAGGAGTACTTCCTCATCGACCGGAGCTTCTTCCTCTCCCGGCCCGACCTGCTCGCCTCGGGCCGCACCCTGTTCGGGGCCAAGCCCCCGAAGGGCCAAGAGTTCGATGACCACTACTTCGGCGCCATCCCCGATCGTGTGCTGGCGTTCATGCTCGACGCCGAGCAGGAGCTGTTCAAGCTCGGCATCCCGGCCAAGACCCGCCACAACGAGGTCGCTCCCGGCCAGTTCGAGATCGCGCCGATGTTCGAGCGCTCGAACGTCGCCTCCGACCACCAGCAGCTGCTCATGACGGTCCTGAAGAAGGTGGCCCAGAAGCACGGGATGGAGTGCCTCTTCCACGAGAAGCCCTTCGCCGGCATCAACGGATCGGGAAAGCACGTCAACTTCTCGCTGGGCAACTCCACGGAAGGGAACCTGCTCCTCCCCGGTGACACCCCCCACGACAACGCCCAGTTCCTGGTGTTCTGCGCGGCCGTGATCCGTGCGGTCCACAAGTACGGCGGTCTCCTGCGGGCCTCGGTGGCCTCGGCCAGCAACGACCACCGCCTGGGAGCCAACGAGGCGCCACCGGCGATCATCTCGATCTTCCTCGGCGATCAGCTCACCGACGTGTT
>DATDIY010000075.1:0-11457 GCA_036520815.1 Acidimicrobiales bacterium | reverse complement strand
CTGGATGGTCGCGGTGGTGCCGACGCCGCCCGGGTAGAGCGTCGAAGGATGCACGTGACGGCCCTCCATGAGGCAGAACATCTCGCGCGTGTACCGGCTGACCTGGAGCGCCTCGCGGTAGAACTCGCCCGAGAACGGGTTGAGCGCCCGCATGATGTCGCCGATGGTGCGGTACCCGTGGTCGCCGGCGTGGGGCGCCTCCGTCCGGTTGGCCTGCTCGAGCACGCCCGGGTTGGTCTCCGCGACCATCTTCTCGCAGAAGTCGACGCCGACCAGGTTCTCCTGGAAGATGTTGTGGTCGAACATGTACTCGGCTGCCTCACCGAGGTTGACGATCTGCTCGCCGAGGGCCGGCGGGTGCACCCCGTAGGCCATGTTCTGGGCGTAGCAGGAGCACGTGGCGTGGTTGTCGCCGCAGATGCCGCAGATGCGGCTGGTGATGAAGTGGGCGTCGCGCGGGTCCTTGCCCTTCATGAACACGCTGTAGCCACGGAAGATCGACGACGTGCTGTGGCAGTCGGTCACCACCCCCGTGCCGAAGTCGATCTTGGTGTAGATGCCGAGGCTGCCGACGATTCGGGTGATCGGATCCCAGGACATCTCGATGACGTTGCTCTTCTTGGCCTCGCTGGAGGTGCCCTTCGACGTCGCTACTGCGGTCATCGTCCGTTCCCCCCGTTGCCGTGGTAGCCGGACAGAAGCTCCTGCCCCTTGACCCGCCACTTCGGTTCCTCGTTCACCGTGTGGTTGGTGAGCCCCCGCAGCCGCCGCACGATCTGCCCGTAGCCGCCGACGAGCTTCGTGGAGAACTTGCCGCCGGGCGGCTCGTCCATGAAGGGCATGAACTTGTCGGGGAATCCCGGCATCGTGCAGCCGATGCAGATCCCGCCGACGTTGGGACACCCACCGACGCCGTTGATCCAGCCCCGCTTGGGCACGTTGCAGTTCACGACCGGGCCCCAGCAGCCGAGCTTCACGATGCACTCGGGCGAGCCGTACTCGTCGGCGAAGTTGCCCTGCTCGTAGTACCCGGCCCGGTCGCAGCCGTCGTGCACGGTCTGCCCGAACAGCCACTGCGGTCGCAGCTGGTCGTCGAGCGGGATCATGGGCGCCTGGCCGGTCGCCTGGTACAGCAGGTAGAGGATCGTCTCGGACAGGTTGTCGGGGTGCGTCGGGCAGCCCGGCACGCACACGATCGGCAGACCCGCCTTCGAGGTCCAGTCCCACCCGAGGTAGTCGGGCACGCCCATGGCGCCGGTCGGGTTGCCGGCCATGGCGTGGATGCCGCCATAGGCCGCGCAGGTGCCGGCGGCCAGGATGGCGAGGGCTTTGGGGGCGAGACGGTCGAGCCACTGGCTGGTGGTCATCGGCTGGCCGGTGTCGGGGTTGTTGCCGAACCCGCACCAGTAGCCCTCCGACTTGATGGCCTCGTTGGGGATGGAGCCCTCCACCACCAGCACGAACGGGTCGAGCTCGCCCCGGTCGGCCCGGAAGAACCACTCGATGAAGTCGTCGGCCCCGCCGACCGGTCCGCACTCGAAGTCGATGAGGGGCCAGTGCACGGCGACCTTGGGCAGACCGGGCAGGGCCCCCAGCGCGATCTCCTCGATCGTCGGCTGGGTCGCCGCCGTCAGGGCGACCGAGTCGCCGTCGCAGCTGAGACCGGCGTTGATCCAAAGGACGTGGACCGTCGTCTCCTCTGCCGCCTTGGCGGCCGAAGACCGCATCGAGGTCACTTGGCTGGTGGGCATCGGTGCCCCCTCTCTCGTTGACCGCTCCCCGGCAGGCGGATCGACGTGGAGTGCGGCTCGTCAGATCGCTCGGTCGGCGCGAACCCACCACTCGGGGTCGGGGCCTCGTGCGGCGGTGCGCTGCACCCACGAGTACCCCCGTGCCGGAGTCCCGGCAATGGGTGCCTTTGACACCCATCGCCAGCGCCGGGCGCCGCCTGTACAACGAGGACGTGCACGAGATGGCGATCACCCAGAGCGTGATCGAGGCCGTCGCCGAGCGGAGTGGAGGTCGCCCGGTCACCCGCGTGACGCTGGTGATCGGGACGCTCTCGGGCGTGGTGGCCGACTCGGTGCGGTTCTGCTTCGACCTGGCCACCTCCGGCACCGCCCTGGAGGGGGCGACCCTGGAGATCGTCGAGGTCCGGGGGCGGGCCCGGTGCAGGGACTGCGGTGACGAGGTGGAGCTCCCCGACTTCCTCGCCCTGTGCACGTGCGGGAGCGCGGACCTCGAGATCCTCGCGGGCGAGGAGCTCACCGTCGCCAGCGCGGAGGTGGCGGCCTGATGTGCGCGACGTGTGGCTGCTCGGACTCCGGCGTGGTGGTGATCGACGGCGAAGCTGCGACCCACGAGCACCTTCATGACCACCCGCATCCGCACGACCATCCTCACGACCACACGACTCACGATCACGATCACGATCACGGCGAGGTGGTCACCCTCGAGCAGCAGGTGCTGGCCCGCAACGACCTCGGCGCCGCCCGCAACCGGGGATGGTTCGAGGGGCGCGGGATCCTCGCCCTCAACCTCATGAGCTCGCCCGGCGCCGGCAAGACCACGCTGTTGGTGCGCACCATCACCGATCTCCTCACCGACGAGGACGGGCGCGGCGTCGCCGTGGTCGAAGGCGATCAGGAGACGGCGTTCGATGCCGAGCGGGTGCGGGCCACCGGGGCGGACGTGGTGCAGGTCAACACCGGCAGCGGCTGCCACCTCGACGCCGAGATGCTGGCCCGGGCCCTGCAGGTGCTCGACCCTGCCGTCGGTTCGCTCGTGATGATCGAGAACGTCGGCAACCTCGTGTGCCCCGCCCTGTTCGACCTGGGTGAGGCAGCCCGGGTCGTGATCATGTCGGTGACCGAGGGGGACGACAAGCCGCTCAAGTACCCCCACATGTTCCGTCGGGCCGACCTCCTGGTGCTCAACAAGCTCGACCTGCTGCCCCACGTCGAGTTCGACGTCGACCGCTGTACGGCCGACGCCCGTCGGCTGAACCCCGACCTCGAGGTGGTGGCGGTCTCGGCGACCCGGGGCGACGGCCTCGACGACTGGTACGACTGGCTCGACGTCAGAGGCGGGCGGCGGCGACCGCAACCTGTCCCAGGCTGATCCCGCCGTCGTTGGGCGGCACCCGACGGTGCTCGAGCACCTCCAGGCCGGCTCCTTCGAGGACGTCGCGCACGACCTCGCTGAGGCGGACGTTCTGGAAGGCGCCACCCGTCAGCACCACCGTGGCGAGTCCGGCGTCGACCGCCGCCGCCGACGCCGCCTCCGCCGCCGCGCGGCCGAGCGCCTCGTGGATGCCGGCGGCGACGAGCTCCGGGCGGACACCGGCCCGGACGGCGTCGACCACCTCGACCACGAGCGGACGCGGATCGAGCTCGACCCCCTCCGACGTCGCCTCGACGGCGACGGCCCCAGCCCAGGCGGGGGCCTCCGAGCGCGGCACCCGTCGGGCCAGAGCTTCCAGCTCGACTGCGGTCTGGGCCTCGTAGGTGGCGACGGTCCGACCGGTGACGATCGAGCCGAGGGCGTCGAAGAGCCGGCCGATGCTCGTCGTGACCGGCCCGTACCCACCGGCGACCACCAGCCCCACCTCCGCCCTCACCTCCCGATCTGGGAGGAAGAGGTGCTCGGCGCAGCCGGCGGCGGTCGCCCAGGCGGTGGCCATGCGCCACGGCTCGCGGATGGCGGCGACCCCGCCAGGCATGGCGATGGACCGGAGATGACCGGCCCTTCGGTACCCGTCGAGGCCGGCGATCAGCACCTCGCCGCCCCACAACGTGTCGTCGTCGCCGTATCCGATGCCGTCGAAGGCGAGCGCGACGACCGTGTCATCGCGGCCGTGGTCGAGCAGGCAGGCGGCGACGTGGGCGTGGTGGTGCTGCACCCCGACGAGGGGGAGACCGAGGTCGTCGGCCCACTTGGTCGACAGGTACTCGGGATGCAGGTCGTGGGCCACGGCGGCCGGCTCCACGTCGAACAGGTCGCACAGGTGGGCGATCGCCTGGAGGAACGTCTCGTAGGTAGCGAGGTGTTCGAGGTCGCCGATGTGGTGGCTGGCCACGACCGTTGCGCCCCGGGCGACGGCAATCGTGTTCTTCAGCTCGGCCCCGACGGCGAGCACGGGCGCCGGGGTGGGCCGGGGCAGGCCCATCGGCTCGGGCGCCAGCCCCCGCGAGCGTCGCAGGACCTGGAGGCCGTGGCCGGTCGAGCGAACGATCGAGTCGTCGCAGCGGATGTGGATCGCCCGGTCGTGGGTGAGAAGCCCGTCGACCATCGGACCGAGCCGCTGCCCGGCGTCGTCGTCGGTGTGGGCGATCGGCTCGTCGCTGACGTTGCCGCTGGTCATCACGAGCGGCCGTCCCACGTCGGCGAGCAGCAGGTGGTGCAGTGGGCTGTACGGCAACATCAGGCCGACCTCGACCAGCCCGTCGGCGATCCCACGCGCCAACGATCCGCCTCGCGTCGGAGCCACCACGATGGGTCGCACCCGGCTGCGCATCGCGGCGAGCGCCTGGGGATCGAGGTGGGCGAGGGCGGTGGCGGTCGCCTCGTCGGGGACCATGACCGCGAAGGGCTTGTCGTCGCGGTGCTTGCGCAGGCGCAGCGTGGCAACGGCTGCGTCGGAGGTGGCGTCGACTGCCAGGTGGTAGCCGCCGATCCCCTTCACCGCGACCACTCCCCCGGCGCCGAGCACGTCGACGGCGGCCCGCACGGCGTCGTCACCGCGGGACCGGGCATCACCCGCAGCGCCGCGCCAGGTCAGGACGGGTCCGCAGTCGGGGCAGGCATTGGGTTGGGCGTGGAAGCGCCGGTCGGCGGGGTCGTCGTACTCCGCCTGGCAGGCGGGGCACATGGTGAAGCCGGCCATCGTGGTCGCCGGCCGGTCGTAGGGCACGGACCGCACGATCGTGTAGCGGGGCCCGCAGTCGGTGCAGTTGGTGAACGGGTAGCGGTAGCGGCGGGCGGTCGGGTCGAACAGCTCGGCGAGGCAGGCCGGGCACGGCGCCGAGTCGACGCTCACGGGTGCCCGGGCCGGTCCCTCGACCTCCGAGACGGCGATGCGGAAGCCGTGCGCACCGGTCGGCACGAGCGTGTCGTCGACCGCCACCCCGTCGACATGGGCGAGCGGAGGAGGGGCGTCGCGCAGCAGGCGGGTGAGCTCGTCGAGCCGCTCGGCGCGGCCCTCGGCGTCGATGAGCACGCCCAGGCTGTCGTTGGCCACCCAGCCGTCGAGGCCGAGGGCGACGGCGTGGCGGTAGACGAACGGTCGGAACCCGACGCCCTGGACGGTGCCGGTCACGCGGATCTGCCACCGCTGCGAGGTCGAGCCCTCCGCGGTGGCGAGACCGGCCATCGGCTCAGCAGATGCGGGGCAGCGGATCCCCGACGAGCATGTCGACGATGCGAGTGCCGCCGAAGGTGGTGCGCAGCACGACGATGCCCGGGGGCTCGGCGACGATCTCGCCGATGCGGGCGGCCCGCTCCCCGAGGGGGTGGGCGCGAAGCGAGGCGAGGGCCGCATCGGCCTCGTCGGGTGCCACCACGGCGACCACCTTGCCCTCGTTGGCCACGTAGAGCGGGTCGATGCCGAGCAGGTCGCACGCGCCGGTCACCGCCGCGTCGATCGGCAGGCTCGCCTCGTCGAGCACCACCGCCAGCTCGATGTCGTGGGCCAGTTCGTTGGCGACCGTGGCCACCCCGCCGCGGGTCGGGTCCCGCAGCCAACGGGTCGAGGGGGCGGCGGCGAGCAGCGCCGCGACCAGTCCGTTGACGGCGGCGCAGTCGGATCGGATGTCGGTGTCGATGGCCAGGTCGCCGCGGGCGAGCATGACCGCCATCCCGTGGTTGCCGATGGGACCCGACACGAGCACCACGTCGCCGGGCCGCACCCGCTCGGGGCCGAGCGCCCGCCCGCTCGGCACCACGCCGACCCCGGTGGTCGTGACGTACACACCGTCAGCGGCTCCGCGCTCCACCACCTTGGTATCGCCGGTGACGATGCTCACCCCCGCTGCTGCTGCCGCGGTCGCCATGTCGTCGGCGACGGCGCGCAGCTCGTCGATCGGCAGGCCTTCCTCGAGGACTACGGCGCACGACAGCCAGCGGGGTTCGGCGCCAGCCACGGCGAGGTCGTTGACCGTGCCGTTCACGGCGAGGGCCCCCAGTGACCCGCCGGGGAAGGTCCGGGGCTTCACCACGAAGGTGTCGGTGGTGAAGGCCAGGCGGTCGCCCGAGGCGAGCGTGAGAGTGGCGGCGTCGAGCAGTGGGCCGTCGCCCGTGCCGAACGCGTCGACGAAGACGTTGTCGATGAGGGCGGCCGACGCCTTCCCACCGGCGCCGTGGGCGGAGGTCACGACCTCGTCACGGAGGCGGGGCCGGCGGCGGCGGAACGCCTCGATGCGCTCGATGACACGGCTCTCGCGTTCGTCGGGCGGAGCGTCGAGGTGGACGTCAGGCATGGGCGTGGCTCCCGTCGAGCTCGGCGTGCACCATCCGCCACAGCGCGAACCCGAGGGCCGCCTGGGTCTCCTGGATCCGATGGATGCTGTCGGATCGCACCACGAGGCAGTGGTCGAGGCCGGCCCCGGCCATGTCGCCGCCGTCGTAGCCGGCGAACCCGACCGTGAGAAGGCCTCGATCGCGGGCGGCATCGAAGGCCATGAGCAGGTTCGCCGAGTTGCCGCTGGTGGAGAACCCCACCGCAACGTCGTCGGGCGCGGCGTAGGCGATGACCTGCCGTGAGAAGACGAGCGGGAAGCCGACATCGTTGCCGAGTGCGGTGAGCACCGCGCTGTCACCGGTGAGGGCGACTGCGGGCAGCGGTGGGCCGTGCGGTGGGGTGGCGAACAGAGCGGCCAGGCCGGAGGCGTCGGTCGAGCTGCCGCCGTTGCCGAAGGTGAGGAGCCGCCCGCCGCGAACGAGGCACTCGGCGACGTCACGGGCAGCGGCGTGCAGATCGCCGTCGAGCTGCTCGAGGGTCGACTCGACCAGGGCTGCGCTGATGTCGGCCTTGTCGTGGGCCGAGCGGGTGAGGTCGTCGAGGAGGGCATCGAGATCGTCCTCGTCGTGGTCGAGGAACGGGTAGAGGAAGTCGGTCACGACGCACCGACCCTGGCGATCACGGAGCCGGCGTGGACGAGCACGAGGTCGTCGGGAACGAGCGGGGTGACGAGGGTGCCGTCGGCGTGCTCGTGGCCGGACGCGGTGCGAACCTCGACGTCGTGGCCGTCGACGCTCACCCGCACGACCTCGGCGAGGCGGCCGTCGTCGCGGCACGTCACGCACACGACCTCGTCGGTCTCATCTCGTCGCTCGAGCAGCCCGGGGTGCTCGAAGCACACGTGGGTGAGCTCCCACAGCAGGTGGTAGTGCAGCACCAGTCGGCCGTCGAAGGGGGCGGTGCCGTCGGCGTCGTCGACCCGGACGGTGAGATCGGCGGAGCTGTCCATCACTCCGTTGCCGGTGGCGAGCCAGAGAGTGGTCGCTCCCCACGCCGGGCCGCGCCGCACCAGCTCGAGAGCCACCGGGTCGGCGGCGGAGCTGACGACAGCCACGATGTCGCCGGCGCGCACGGCGGCGCGCAGAGCACCGACGGGATCGGGGCCGGGCACCGAGACCGCCGGCAACGCCCGGGCACCGACCACGACCGGGTGCACGAACTCCACCGCCAGGTGACGGGCGTGCTCGGGCCACTGGGGAGCGACGCACCACATGGTGGCGCCGTCGGCGAAGCGCCGGGCGAGTTGGAACGCGGCCGACGGGAGCACGTGGTCCAAGGCGTTCGTGAGTCCGCCCATCTGCGCCTCCCCGTGACGCGACCGGATGTGTGAGCGACGTTACGCCCACCGCACCCGGAGCGCTCGGGCAGGGCTCGATCGAGAGGGGTACCGTGGCCGTCGGGCTCCCCTCGTCCGGCGTTCTCGGCCCGAAGTGGCGGTGGGGATGGCCCGATTGGGAGGTGCTCGCATGGGCGCTGACCACGAGGTCGCTCCTCACCCTCACGAGTTGAACGAACCGCAGGCCCCGGTGTGGACCGGTGACGCCCGGTGTCGCTTCGAGATGGCGCCGCCGCGCCACTTCATCTACCCCGGGCTCCTGTTGCTGCTGGCCGAACAGCCCCGCCACGGCTACCAGCTCGTCGACGCCTGGCTGCGCCTCGGTTTCGGACCGGTGAGTCGACCGAGCGTCTATCGCGCGCTGGCCGAGCTCGAGGCCGACGGTCTGCTCGACTCGTGGTTCGCCGAGCCGACGGCAGGCTCGGCCCGTCACGTCTACGCACTGAGCGAGTCCGGTCGGCAGCGGCTCGACGAGTGGACGGGGGTGATCACGTCGGAGCGCGACGCTCTGTCGTTGTTCCTCAAGCGCTTCGATTCGATCGAGGACGACTGAGGCCCGTCCGGGGGAAGGGGCGATGTCGTCCGCCTCGGCCTCAGGGGGAGCACCGGGATTCGGACCTTCGACCCCTCGCGGAGTTGCTTGCGCCGTGTAAGTTCCCGCCACCTTCCGCCCCTTCGCTCAGGAGCGAGCATCGATGGCCACGACCGAAACCGACCTCAGCGCGGCGCGTGCGCTCGATGCTCGAAAGACCTACGGAACCGGCGACGCCGTCGTCCACGCCCTCGCTGGGGTCACCGTGTCGTTCCCCACGCAGCGCTTCACCGCCATCATGGGACCGTCAGGATCGGGCAAGAGCACGCTCATGCAGTGCGTCGCCGGCCTCGACCGACTCACCAGCGGCGAGGTCTTCATCGGCGACACGGCCCTGTCGGGGCTCAACAAGACCCAGCTCACGCTGCTGCGCCGCGACCGTCTCGGCTTCATCTTCCAGCAGTACAACCTGATCCCGACGCTCGACGCCCGCGAGAACATCCTCCTGCCGCTCACGCTGGCGGAGAAGAAGGCCGACGAGGCCTGGTTCGACCAGATCGTCGCCACCGTGGGGTTGGGCGAGCGGCTCGGCAACCTGCCGAGCCAGCTGTCGGGTGGTCAACAGCAGCGCGTCGCCGTCGCCCGGGCCCTGGTGCCCCGGCCCGACATCATCTTCGCCGATGAGCCAACGGGCGCCCTCGACTCGCGCACAGGCATGGAGATCCTGAGCTTCATGCGCCGAGCGGTCGACGACTCGGGCCAGACGATCGTGATGGTCACCCACGACCCGCACGCCGCGTCCTACGCCGACAACGTCCTGTTCCTCGCCGACGGCCAGATCATCGACGAGATGCCGAACCCGACGACCGATCGGGTGCTCGACCGCATGAAGCAGTTCGAGGGCTGATCCGGTGCTGCACCTCGCCCTCCGAGGCGTTCGCCACAACAGCGCCCGCTACATCGCCACGCTGCTGGCCATCCTCACCGGAGTGGCCTTCTTCTCGGCCACCGGGTTCGTCTCCGACCGCGTGATCGACGCCCTCGAGGGCGACGTCGACCGCCAGTACGGCAACGTCGACGTCGCCGTGGTGATCGACGACTCGGGGGCGTCCGACGGCCAGTTCGCCGAGACCCTCACCATCCCCGCCGACGACACTCAGAAGTTCCTCTCGGTGCCCGGCATCGACGCCGGCGGCGGTGTGCTCACCGGACCGGTCTCGGTCCTCGGGAGTGACCAGACGACGTTCGGCGACGGCACCACCGGGCGCCTGTGGATCGCCGACGAGGAGCTCAACCCCCTCCGGCTCGACGAGGGCAGCGCGCCGTCGGCGTCCGGCCAGATCGCCATCGACCACGGCACGGCGGACAAGGAGGACCTGTCGGTCGGCGACCAGGTCACCGTGTTGAGCGTCTCGGGCGAGCACCCGGCGACGGTCGTCGGCATCACCAAGTTCGGCGACACCGACTCGCTCGACGGCAACGGCACGGTCTCGATCTACGAGGACGACGCCTTCGACTGGTTGCGCGGCGGCACCCAGGAGTACGACAGCTACTACCTGCGAGGTTCGGGCGATCCGGCGCAGCTGACCGAAGCGGTCGAGCCCCTCGTGCCCTCAGGTTTCGTCGCCCAGACCGGCGAGGAGTTCCGGGCCGACCAGCGGGACCAGGTCGGCGCCGTGGGTCGGTTCCTGAAGATCGGTCTGCAGGGCTTCGCCGCGCTGGCGCTGTTCGTGGGTGCGTTCGTCATCTACAACACCTTCAGCGTGATCGTGGCCCAGCGACAGCGTGAGCTGGCGGTTCTGTCGGCCATCGGCGCCACCCCCAAGCAGATCAAGCGGGCCCTGCGCTTCGAGGGCCTCGTCATCGGGGTGCTGGGCTCGGTGCTCGGTGTGATCGCCGGCTTCCTGTTGACCTTCGTGCTCATCGCTGCCCTCAGCGCGTTCGGGGTCAGCCTGCCCGGCAGCGGCATCAAGGTGGCGCCCGGGCAGGTGATCGCCTCCATCGTGGTCGGCACTCTCATAACCCTGTTCTCGGTGATGGTCCCGGCTCGCCGGGCGGCGAAGATCGAACCGATCGAGGCGCTCCGAGAAGCCGAGGCGGAGACCGCGGGCGTCTCGCGCAAGCGCACGATCACCGCCATCGTCCTCGTCGTGCTGGGCCTCCTGGGGATGCTGGGCGGTTCCGCCCCGTTCCCGATCGGGCTGGGCGCGCTGCTCTTCGTCGCCGGACTCATCGTCGCCGGTCCGTCGATCGCGGTGATGGGCTCGAAGCTGCTGCGCCCCGTGCTGTCGCGCCTGGGTCTGGAGGGCCGCCTCGCCACCGACAACTCCGCCCGGAACCCTCGCCGCACGGCGACCACGGCCAACGCCCTGCTCATCGGTGTCTTCCTGGTGACCTTCGTGACCGTCGCCGGCACCAGCCTCAAGGACTTCGTGGTCGGCGAGCTGCAGAAGCTGGAGAGCGCCGACTTCCTCATCACCAGCGACGGCGGAACGATCGACCCGGAACTGGTGAACCAGCTGGAGGCCATCGACGGCGTCGAGAAGGTCACGCCGTACCGGCTCGAGTCGGTCACGTTGAACGGCGAGCCGTCACTGCTCTCGACCGCCGACGACGGGGCCCTGGTTCAAGTGGCCGACATCTCCGCCTCCAGCGGCTCGCTCGAGGACCTCACCGACGGCACGATCGCCGTGTCCGCCAACGCCCCCTCCGGCGTCGAGGTCGGCTCCACCGTCACCGTCACCGATACGAGTGGCCAGTCCGCGCAGTTGAACGTCGTTGCCGTACTGGAAGCCAGCATCGACGCCAACGACGTCGGCAACATCGTCACCCCGGACACGTTCGACTCCCTCGTCGGCGACACCGCGCCGACCGCGGCGTTCATCGACGCCCGGTCCGGCGCCGAGAGCGACACCAAGGACGCCATCGACGACGTGGTGAGCCGACGCCCCGATATCACCGTGACCGCTGGCAACGCGCTCGGTCAGGTCGTGGGGTCGATCTTCGACTTCCTCATCAACGCGGTGACCGGGCTGCTGCTCATGAGCGTGCTGGTGGCACTCATCGGCATCG
>DATDIY010000074.1:0-9073 GCA_036520815.1 Acidimicrobiales bacterium | reverse complement strand
CGCAGGACCCGACTGAGCAGCTTGGGCCCGTAGCCGAAGGCGGCCAGACAGCGCCGATGCAGCTGGCGGGTCCCGAGCCCCAGATCGTCGGCCATGGTGCGCACGTCGGTGCCGAGGAGGGCGCGATGGGCCACGGCGTCGGCGAAGCCAGTGGTGGCGGCGCCGATCCCGAGCTGCTCGGCCAACGTCTCGAGCACCTCGACCCGTGGACCGGCGGCGGTGAGAGCGTTCTGCGCGTGTTCGACGGCGCGCCTGCCCGCCTCGTCGAGCGGGACCTCGGTCAGCAGGACCTGCTGGTCGACCAGTTCGTCGGCCGGCAGTCCCAGCACCGTCGGGAGGTGCCCGGGAGCGAGGCGCAGCCCGACCTTGGCACCCGGGGACCGGGGTGCAACGCGCGCCGTCGTGTCGGCTCCGCTCACCAGGAGGCGCCCGTCGATCCACATGAGGTCCATGCAGCCGTCGGGTAGCACGGTGACCGGGCTGCCGGCGGGGTCGGGCTGGTTGACCCACCCGACCGCGGCCCGGATCCGGCTCGGGATCTCACGGTGCACCAGCCCAGTCTCGCCGACCCGCCCGGGGTTTCCCACGGGCCGGGTGGTGGTGACCGCATCGCGGGTGGAAGATGACGGGGTCCCTGGAGGTGGGTGTGGCGTCGCTGTCGCGTGCTCTTCGTTCTCTGACGGGCCGGTCCGCGGCCGGGGAGCCGTCGGGCCCGACCTGGGCGCTCCCGCCCGACCCCTCCAACCCCGCCGACCGGGCCGTCGCCGCCCATGGTGCCCTGATGGCTCGTTTCGCCATCGAGCGGCGCCCGGGGTTGTTCCGCGAGGATTCCCGTCACAGCGGTGGTGGCTACGCCTTCCTGTGGCCCTTCTCCCGTGCCGCCGCCGCCGTCCTCGACATGGTCGAGCTGGGCGCCGCCCCCTCGGAGCAGGCGGACGGCTCGCTCGGGGCTGGCTTGGCCTGCTACCTCCGAAACGGCGTCATGCTGCCGGCGTACGACTCGGCGGTGCGCCCTCCGCTCGGGCCGGGCGGTGACCGCTTCTACGACGACAACGCCTGGATCGGGCTCGACCTCGTGCGCCAGCACCGCGTGACGGGCCAGCCCGACGCGCTGGCTCGGGCCCGTCGGGTGTTCGAGTTCCTCGTCGGTGGCTGGGAGGGCGACCACTCCGTGCCGCTCCCGGGGGGCGTGACCTGGGTGGAGTCCGCCGCCAACGGCGACCGCAACACGGTGTCAACCGCTCCCGCATCCCAGCTGGGCTATCTGCTGTGCGCAGAGGAGGGCGATGGCTCCATCCGCGAGTGGGCTGACCGCATGCTGGGGTGGGTGCACACGGCGATGCGTGATCCCGTCGACGGCCTCTACTGGGACCACGTCGGTGCTGACGGCGCGATCGAGCGCACGAAATGGTCCTACAACCAGGGCAACGTGATCGGCGCCGAGCTGGCCCACCACATCCTCGAGGCGACCGCTCGAGGGTCGAGCGTGGCGCTCGGTTCCGGGCCGTTGGCCCGAGCCGAGGCGGTGGCCACCGCCGCCCTCGACCACTACGACGCCACCCCCGACGGATGGGCCGGCCAGGGCCTCGCCTTCAACGCCGTGTTCGTGCGGAACCTCGTCGACCTGGCCGCCGAGACGGCCGAGTGGTCGTTGCAGCTGCGGTGCCGCGATGCCGCCGTCCGGTGGGCTGAGCAGTCATGGGCGGAACGGGCCGAACCATCGGGTCTCGCTCGTCCGGCGCCGGGGGAGCGGCGGGTCTCGCTGCTCGATCAGGCAGGGCTGGTGGAGGCCCAGGCCCTGGCCGCGCTCGCCACGGGCGTCCGGCCGTCACCCGTGGAAGAACCGTCGCCCGGGACGTGAGATCAGCGAGAGCGCAGCTGCAGCTGGTCGCGGTTGGTGATGCGGTAGCGGCGGTCGGACTGCTCGATCCAACCCAACCGCACGAAGCTGGCGATGGCCTTGTTGACCCGCTCGCGGGAGGCGCCGACCATGCCGGCGAGCTCCTCCTGGGTGATCGGGAGGGAGAACTCGTCGGCCTCTCCGGCCAGCTCGAGGAGCCGCTTGGCGGTGCGCCCGGTGACATCGAGGAAGACCGAGTCGGCGAGCTGCTCGTCGGTGTTGCGCAGGCGCATGGCGAGCATCTCGACCACGTTCCAGAGCAGCTCGGGCCTGGTCTCGTAGATCGAGCGCAGCACCTCGAACGGAATGGCGATGACCTCGGACGCCTCGAGGGCACGGGCCTCGGCGGAGCGGGGCCGGCCGTCGAAGAGGGCCATGTCACCGAAGAGGTCGCCCCGTTCCATGAGAGCGACGACCGACTCGCGTCCGTCGATGGACCGGTTGGCGATGGCGATTCGGCCCGACGCCACGACGAAGAGCTCCTTGCCCTCGTCGCCCTCGGTGAACATCACCCCACCCCGGCTGAACGTGCGGCTCTCCGCCGCCGCCATCACGGCGGCGAGGCCGCTGTCCCCGAAATCCTTGAAGAACTCGGAGTTGCTGAGCAGTTCCTGGTCGACCACGGGACCGGAGCCTACCGGCCCTCCCGCCAGCGGGGTGCTTTCGGGTTGAGCGATCATTTGTCGATCGGGGCAGGCGTTCCTACCCTGACGTGCCCATCCGGTCTTCCGTCTGGAGCAGCATGACGTTCGACGTCGGTGACAAGGTCGTCTATCCCCACCACGGTGCTGCGGTCATCGAGCGACGCGAGAAGAAGTCGGCGTTCGGTGAGGAGAAGGAGTACCTCGTGCTCCGGCTCTCCTACGGCGACCTCACCCTGTCGGTCCCGGTCGACAACACCGAGGAGGTCGGCCTGCGCGAGGTCATCGACGCCGACGAGGTCGACGAGGTGTTCGCCGTGCTCCGCAAGAAGGACGCCCGGATGCCGACGAACTGGTCCCGCCGGTTCAAGAACCACGTCGAGAAGCTGAAGTCGGGCGACGTGTACGAGGTGGCCGAAGTGGTGCGGAACCTTTCGATCCGTGATGCCGAGAAGGGCCTGTCGGCGGGCGAGAAGCGCATGCTGGCGAAGTCCCGACAGATCCTCATCTCGGAGCTCATCTTCGCCCTCGACCTCACGCCGGAAGCGGCCGAGGCGAAGCTCGACGAGGCCCTCACCTGAGCGAGCACGCCGGCACGCCGGCCGACGGCCCGGTCTGGGCGGTGGTCGTCGCTGCCGGTTCCGGCCGTCGTTACGGCTCCCGCCCCAAGCAGTACGAGGACCTCGGTGGTGAGCGCGTCCTCGACCGCTCGCTCGCCACCGCCCGCGCTGCCGCCGGCCACGTGGTGGTGGTGCTCGCCCCGGGAGAGGCCGCCGAGGGCGAGGCGCTGGTGGAGAGCGGCGCCGCCGACGTCGCCGTCACCGGCGGGGCCGAACGGGCCGACTCGGTGCGCGCCGCCCTGGCGGTCATCGACGACACTGCCGCGGTGATCGTGGTGCACGACGCCGCTCGTCCGCTGGCGTCGGCCGACCTCCACCTGGCCGTGGTGGCAGCGGTGCACGCCGGGGCCGATGCCGCCATCCCCGGCGTGCCCGTGAGCGACACCGTCAAGCGGGTCGGCTCGGGGTCGGGCGGGAAGGACGTGGTCGTCGAGACGCTCGATCGCAGCGAGCTCGTCGCCGTCCAGACACCGCAGGCGTTCCGGGCCGACCTGCTGCGCCGGGCTCACGCCGAGGGGGCCTACGCCACCGACGACGCCAGCCTGGTGGAGGCGCTCGGGGGCACCGTCGTGGTCGTGCCGGGCGAGGCGACGAACCTCAAGATCACCGGCCCTCACGACCTGGCCCTTGCCGCCGTCCTGCTGCACGACCTCGGGTAGGTTGCCGCCATGACGGTCAGGGTCGGACAGGGCTTCGACGTGCACGCCTTCTCCGACGCACCGGACCGCACCCTGGTGCTCGGTGGGGTCGTGTTCGACGGCGAGCGAGGGTTGGTCGGCCACAGCGACGCCGACGTGGTGGCCCACGCCTGTGCCGACGCGCTCCTCGGTGCCGCCGGTCTCGGTGACATCGGCCAGCACTTCCCCGACACCGACCCGCAGTGGGCCGGCGCCGACAGCATCGGCCTGCTCAGCGAGGTGGCCGGACGGGTACGGGCCGCCGGATGGGAGCCGGGCAACGTCGACTGCGCGGTGGTGTGCGAGCGGCCGAAGCTGGCACCGCGTCGAGACGCCATGCAGGCCCGGCTCACCGAGGCCGTCGGCGCTCCGGTCTCGGTGAAGGGCAACCGGGCCGAGGGCCTCGGAGCGCTCGGGCGGGCCGAGGGGATCGCCTGCTTCGCGGTGGCCGTGGTGAGCGCCCGATGAGCCCGCCCCGACGCGGCTCCGGCGGCGGTGCCCCCAAAAAGGGTGGCGGCGCCCCGAAGAAGGGCGGCCGCAAGCCCCTGTCGGCGGCGGCCCAGAAGGCCGTCGAGTCGAAGCGGGCCCGCCACGCCGAGGCGTCGGTGCGCAAGGCCGACCGCGGGGGCACCCGCAAGGCCGCCACTGGCGGTCGGGGCGGCGGCGCTGGTGGCCGGGGAGCGGCAGCGGGCGGAGCTCGAGGAGCGGGTGCTCGCAGCGGTGGACGTCCCGGTCCCGGGGCCCCGCGAGGCCTCGGCGGTGACCAGGTCGAGGGCCGTCAGGCGGTGCGAGAGCTCCTGCTCGCCGGCCGACGACGGGTTCGGGAGATCCTCGTCGCCGAAGACCAGGACGACACCGAGGTGCTGCAGGACATCGTCGACCTCGCACTCGATCTCAAGGTCCCGGTTCGGGAGGTCACCCGCACCCGCCTCTTCGCCGAGGCCCGCACCGAGTCGCCCCAGGGGGTGATCGCCCACGCCGCCGAGCTGGACGATGTCGAGCTCGACGACCTCGCCCGCCGCAAGTCCTCGCGCGGGGCACCGCCGTTCCTGCTCGCCGTCGACGGCGTCACCGACCCGGGCAACCTGGGGGCGCTGCTGCGCTCGGCCGAGTGCGCCGGAGTGACCGGCGTGGTGCTGCCCAAGCACCGGGCCGTGCACATCACCCCCACCGTCACCAAGGCCGCGGCCGGTGCCGTCGAGTACCTCCCGATGGCGTTGGTGGGCGGGCTGCCGACGGCGCTGCGCCAGCTGCGCGAGGCGGGGGTGTGGGTGATCGGTCTCGACGCCGGTGGCGACACCGACCTGTTCGACCTCGAGGTCGCCGACCAGGCCGTGTGCCTGGTGATGGGCGCGGAGGGCAAGGGGCTGTCCCGGTTGGTCCGCGAGCGCTGCGACGCGGTGGCAGGCATCCCGCTGCTCGGCCAGCTCGCCTCGCTCAACGTGTCCGCCGCCGGGGCGCTCGCCTGCTTCGAGGTCACCCGCCGCCGCCTCGCCTCCGGGAGGGGCTCGTGATCCGTCGTCGTTCCCGTAGTGCGGTCGCCGTCGTTGTGGCGTCGCTCGGCCTCCTGTTCGGCGTTCTCGCCGGCTGCAGCAGCGACGGCGGCGACGCCGGTCCGTTGCCCACCGCCGGAACGCTCCCCGACTCGACGGGCGACTCGTGCACCGATCCCACCGGTGACCTCGACCTACCGGTGGGTGTGAGCGCCGAGGCCCCCGGCCTCTCGGGCGTCGACCTGGTGGACGCGTCGGCCACGGTCAACGGCGAACAGCTCGACATCTCGATCACCACCGCCGGTCCGATCGACGCGGCTCCCGCCGCCACCTACGTCGTCGCACAGGGCGACCCGCTGGGGGCGCTCAGCTTCGAGCTGCGCATGGTGCACGGCGATGACGGGTGGACCACGACGCTCATCACCTGGCCCGACGCCAAGGAGAAGCGGGAGCAGGTGGCGGTCACGCCGGTGGCCTCGGGTTCGACGCTGACCGCGTCGATCCCCACGGCGTCGCTGCCGACGGTCGCCCTCGCCCTGCAGTTCGGCACGAGCGCGCGCATCGGCGACGCCCTCGTCGTCGACGACTGCAGCAGCCTCGCCGGCGGGTGAGCGGCGGGTGGCGTCCTACGCTGGCGGCTTCGCCCGAGTAGCTCAGTTGGTCAGAGCGCCTGTCTTGTAAACAGGGGGTCCAGGGTTCGAATCCCTGCTCGGGCTCCGATGCCACCGAGGTCAGGTCCCACGACGAACCGAGGCGACCGCGCCCCGCTCCATGTGGTGGTGAGGGTGCGGACCGGAGCGAAGAGCCGGCGCAAGCTCGTCACCATCGAGGATGGCCGTTCCGAGCGGCTCGCCGAGCTGCTCAGGGGTGCCCCGTCGTCGCGTCCATCAGGCCGCTGACACCATTCGCCTTCCCACCATGGCGACCGGGTGCCAGCCCATCCGGTACACCATGGACGTGAGCTACGAGGACGTCATCGACGACGTGGCGAGAATCGTCGAGGTCAGCGGCGTGGCCATCATGGTCCTCGGTGGTCTGGTCGCCCTCGTTCGAGGGGCCCTTGCCTGGCTCCGCCCTGGGCAGCGGGCCCGTGCCTACGTCCAGACCCGTCAGAACCTCGGTCGGGCCATCCTGCTCGGCCTCGAGGTTCTGATCATCGGCGACATCGTCCGGACGATCGTCGTCGACCCCACCATCGAGAGCGTCACGGTGCTGGGACTCATCGTCCTGATCCGGATCGTGCTCAGCTTCTCGATTGAGGTCGAGATGGACGGCACCTGGCCCTGGAGCCGGTGGCGTCAACTTCCACGGACCGACAGCGGCGAGGCCACGACCCCCGGTCCTTGACGCAGACTCCGTGGAGATCGGGTCGTGCTTCGCGCCCTGATCTCCGCGAGGTCTCACCGACCGGGGTTGCTCTCCGCCGGGAGGCTGCGGACGTTGTCGTCGGTCCACCACCAGGCGGGGGCGGGGCGGAAGCCGGGGGCCTCGTCCTGCTGGAGGATCTCCATGTAGGTGCGCAGGTAGCCGGTGCGGCAGATCCTCCACTCGCCGTCGACCTTGCGGTAGCTGTCGGAGTAGAAGCCGGCCCCGCGGATCGTCGTGCTCTTGGCGAGGTCCATCACCGCGTCGTCCATGGCCCAGGTGGCCTCCGCGGTGTCGGGCCCGGTGAGGTCGATCTCGGGCTGGTGGGCCCGGTGGCTGGTGAGCTTGGTCTCCGGCATCGACCGCCGGAGGAACTTCACCACGGTGTCGCGGCCCTCGAAGGTGTGGTTTCCGCTGTCGTAGGCGACGGTCACGTCGTCGGTGAAGCACTCGACGATCTCGTCCCACAGCTTCTGGTCGACGCAGCGCATGTAGCGGTACTTGAGCCGCTTGATGGCTTCGAGCTCGAGCAGTCCTTCGAGATCCATCCCGACCCCCGGTTGGTCCGAACAGTGGTCTAGCTCACGCCGTCGACGACGGCTGTCCGAGTGCCGACCCGATGGTGGAGCCTCCCGTAGGCTCGGGAGCGCTCGCTGTCATCACAATCCTCCGGAGGGGATCTCACCCGTGCGCTTCACCGTGGTCGGCCACAGCGCCCTCTTCGTCGAGTCCGAGGGCACCAGCCTGATCGTCGATCCGTGGCTGTTCGGCTCCGCCTACTGGCGGTCGTGGTGGCACTACCCGCCGATCGAGAAGGTCGACGACGCCTGGCTGGAAGCGGAGAACCTCTACCTCTCCCACCACCACTTCGACCACTTCCACTACCCGTCGCTGCGCCGGATGAACAAGCGGGCCAACGTCTTCGTGCCCAAGTTCGCCATCGACTTCATGGTCGGAGAGCTGCGCAGCCTCGGCTTCACCAACATCGTGGAGCTGCCCCACGGCCGCACGAAGCAGCTCCACGGGACCTTCCGCATCACCTCGTACCAGTACGGCTTCGACGACAGCGCCCTGATCATCGAGGACAACTCCGCGACCATCGCAGACTTCAACGACTGCAAGATCCGGGGCCGGTCGATGAAGGAGATCACCGACCGCCACGGCGAGCCCACGTTCCTGCTGAAGAACCACTCGTGGGCGCAGGCCTACCCGCACTGCTACACGTCGCCCGAGCCGCGCGACCTGCAGATCCTGAGTCGAGGCCAGTACTCGGCCGACTTCATCGAGACGGTGAAGGAGGCACACGCCGCCTACGCCGTCCCCTTCGCCAGCAGCGTCTGCTTCCTGCATCCCCAGACGGTCGCCTACAACGACACCGCCATCACGCCGCTGGAGGTCGCCGCCGCGTTCGAGCGGGCCGACGTGCCCGGCAGCGAGCTGGTGATCATGGGGCCCGGCGACAGCTGGGAGCCGGCCACCGGATTTTCGACGCAGGACTGGACCGAGACCTACGGCGAGGGCCGCTACGAGGTCATCGAGCGGCTGGCCGAGGCCCAGGCCGACAAGATCGAGACCTCGCTGGAGAAGGAGGCGGCCACGCCGCTCACCTTCGACCGGTTCCAGGAGCACCTCACGAACTTCCTGAAGGCGCTGCCGCCCGGCGCCCGGTTCATCCTCAACCGGCCCGTGGTGTTCGAGGTGCCGAGCGACGAGCTGCCGTTCTGGACCCTCGATGTGAAGACCCGCCAGGTCACCCGTCGGGCCACCTTGCCCGACGACTACGCCTCGGTGATCCACGTCGACGAGGGCCTGCTCGCCGACGCCATCGAGTCGAACCTGGTCGGACTGATCCACATCTCGATGCGGGTGAAGATCGACCTGGCGGCCGGCGGCGTGAACGTCGATCTCATGTTCTGGGCCTTCATGACCCTGTGGGAGATCGGCTACCTCCCGATCCAGCGCCACATCGGTCCGCGAGCGATCGGGGTTGCCTGGCGCCGGCGACGGGAGTTCACCGACGGCGTCTTCCTGAAGATCATCGGCCGGGGCCCGCTCGTCGAGCGCATGGCCGCCAACCTCATGGCCGAGGACGAGGTCTAGGGCGCCTCGCCGGCGGCTCCGCCGGTGCGGGCCTACGCTCGAACCGTGCGGAAGCGGGGGATCGTGGTGCTCGGGGCGTTCATCGCCCTGCTCTGGCCGACCGTCGGTGCCGACGCGGTGCCGACGCCGGCCGAGCTCGGGATCGACACGACGAGCTGCCCCCAGCCGTGGCTACCCGTCTTCGCGGCAGGCAACCGGTACATGTACGGCCCGTTGCCCGAGTGGCCTGACGAGGAGCCACCTGCTCCCGGTCCCAGCATCGACTTGGCCAACCTCG